>JAQGHW010000639.1 GCA_028291505.1 Rhodopila sp.
CGTGACGTCGCCCTCGGTTTCGGTGACCGCGACGAATTCCTGCCGGACTTCCTCGGCGATGAGCCGGTCGTCGCTGGGTTCGGTTCTTGGGTCGGTCAGCTGATCAGTCCTTTGGTCTTTGGCGCCATCATCGTCGGACATCGTTGCAACGAAAACGCTCTGGTCGCGCAGAAGGCGGCAGGTCAGCCGATCACCTCTCCGGCATGGCGGGTCAAACGATCGGTCCCTTGATCTCGCGCGTCAGCTTCTGCCGCATTGCTTCGGTGAAGTCCTTGTACTCGCGGCAGGTCACCGCGAAGGCGCCGGGTCCTCCGATGACCTCCTCGGTGTAGGAAGTCAGCAGGTCTGGCTCCTCATGCAGGATGCACAGCCCGTTGATGGTGATGTCCGCGGCCGCCATGCGGTCGCGGACCGGACCGGGGGCGATGCCGTCGTTGGAGCGGCCGTCGCCGATTACGTTCACGATGTTGCGCTTGGGGACCGCCGGGACCTTCGCCAACAAAGTGAGGGCTGCCAGCAGGGCCTCGCCGATGGCAGTGTTTCCGGCCCGCACTGTGCGCGGCATGTTGTCGACTCCGTCGGCGAAGGCGATCAAGTCGGCAGGGGTGACGATGGGGGTCCAGCCGGTGATGATGTCCTGCTGGCCGGTGCCGGACCATAATAATAAGGAGAGGACACAGTTGCCGGTCAGGCCGGCGGCGACCGTCGGATCGCGCAAGGCAGTGGCCATGCCGCCGGCGATCAGGCCGAACTCGTCATAGGTCACGCTGGCCGACCCATCCACCGCCAGCACCATCGCGATGTCCATGGCGTTGCTCCGTGAGGGTAGTGGAAGGTCGGGGCTTTGCCCCAAACCCCACCAAGGAGCGGCGCTCCTTGGAACCAATACTTTAAGCGGTTGAGGGGAGAGGGGGCTACTCGGAGGTTGCCACCGCCACAGTCGCCCCCTCTCCCCTCAACCGCTTATTGAACGGGATCAAAGGGCCGCCGGCCCTTTGCGGGTTCGGGCAGCGCCCGACCTTCCCTACTTTCGCCGCTCGATATCGGGAAGCAGCGCCGTGAGCAGGCCGATCAGCGGCAGGAAGGAGCAGACGCGGTAGACGGTCTCGATGCCCGTCACGTCGGCGATGCGCCCGAGTGCGGCGGCGCCCAGGCCGCCCAGCCCGAACGAAAAGCCGAACATCATTCCCGCCACCAGGCCGATCCGGCCGGGCAGCAGTTCCTGTGCATACACGATGATGGCGGAGAAAGCGGAGGCGAGGATCATGCCGATCAGGACGCTCAGGATGCCGGTCCACATCAGGTCGGCGTAGGGCAGCATCAGGGCGAACGGGAACGCGCCCAGGATGGAGAACCAGATCACCGGCTTGCGGCCGACTCGATCGCCGATCGGGCCGCCGGCGAAGGTGCCCGCCGCGACGGCGCCCAGAAAGACGAACAGCATGTATTGCGCATGCGGCACCGAGAGCTGGAACTTCTGGATCAGGTAAAACGTATAGTACGAGCTGAGGCTGGATGTGTAGACGTTCTTGGAGAACAACAGCACCAGGATGACCGCCATCGCACCGATCACCTTCCCCCGCGGCAGCGGGGAGGCCGGGATCACGGCGGGCGCTCGGCGGCCTCTTCGCGCGAGCATGGCGGGATGGCGCGAATACCAGAGGCTGACATTGGTCAGCACGAGGATCGCAAGCAGCGCCGCGGCCGAGAACCAAGCGATACTGCCCTGGCCTCGGGGGACCACGATGAAGGCCGCGAGCAATGGGCCGATCGCTGATCCGGAGGCGCCGCCAAGCTGGAACAACGACTGAGCAAAGCCATAGCGACCGCCGGACGCCATGCGGGCCACACGCGACGCTTCCGGGTGAAAGACCGAAGATCCAAGTCCCACCATCGCGGCGGCGATCAGAATCATGTGATAACTGTTGGCGACGGACAGCATCAGCAGACCCAGCAGGCTGCATCCCATCGCGACCGGCAACGAAAACGGCGTGGGCCTTTTGTCGGTCACCATGCCGACGACCGGCTGCAACAGTGAGGCGGTCATCTGGAACGCGAGCGTGATCAAACCGATCTGGCCGAAATCGAGCTGATAGGATTGCTTGAGGATCGGGTAGATCGCCGGCACCAGCGACTGGTTCATATCATTGAGAAAGTGGCACAAACTCAATGACATGAGGATGGCGAAGGTCGTGCTGGATTCACTCGTCGCCGCGTGGGCGGTTGATGCGGGCACCGGGCTGGCCCGCCCAGAAGGCACCGCGCCGACTGAGATGCCGGGCGTGACCGGCATGGAAAGGGTAGTGTTGTCGCTCACGGGTTTTCCTTCGGAACGTTTCCTGCGGGATCTGACTCAGGTTCGCAGTATGCCGAAGTACGGCAGCAGGCACCTATGCGCCTGCTGGGACGCAGCCATCTTTCCGCTCGCAATCGAAGAGGAATATCAGCTAAAATTCGCCTTATTCAGAGCAGATGATTATCTGGTTGCTCCGGTATGGCAACATGTCGGACGTGCTAATTTTGGTGCAGAACGGCGGCTGGAGGTTGATATGCCTGTATCCCGGAAGGAAATGCGCGGCGGAAAAGTGTTCGCGTGGCCATTGTTCGGGATCGTGTTTCTGCTCGCGTGTTACTGGGTTTTAGCAGACTGGCAGAACTTGCCGACGTTGATCGACGGCGCCCTTGCCTCGGTGCATTGGCCGAGATGACGTATCCGCACCGGCTGACGAACTGAAATTCTTCGTTCCGGCCTTGGTTGCAGGGTTGGTATACTCCGGGCACGTGAAAGCCGGCGTTCCGAACGCCGGCTTTCGTTGCCTATACAAGGTGCGCTACGATTCGCGCCAATACAGGACGCGATACGCTTAGATGCGTGCGCCGCGCTGCCGCAGATCTGCGTTGTAGGCAGGCGTGAACGCGCGGCCCACGTCGGCTCGGCTGAGACCGATATCCATCAGTTCACGATCCGACATGGCGGACAGTTCGGCAGCGGCTTCGCGGTCAAGGCGCCATGCCGCGAATGCTGTGACCCGGCGGGACAACCAGGCGGCGAGGCTGCCTTTGCGGGCCGAACGGGGCGTGACGGTTGGCTCACGGAGGTTGGGCTCTTCCCACTTGGCGTCGATATAGCTCAAGCTGGGTAGTTCGAAAGAAAGGCGGGAGTTAGCGGTGTGGGCGCTCATGGCAGATATCCATACGAACCTGGGTGCAACGCTGCGTCAGGGTGGCGGGGCGCCCCCAGGCTATGATGCAGTGCAACATAGGATGGTTTACGCCAGGGTTAAGCGCCAAAATGCACCGACTGCCATGCACTAATCGCATGGTTGGTTAATGAGCTATGAATTTTCTCTGCAAGTGTGTGGTAAGGGCCGAAAAATGAGCGTTCCAGCGTTAGCGGCGCTGCGGCAGGAATTGGCGCGGCAGGGCCTCGACGGGTTCATCGTGCCTCGGGCGGACGAGCATCTGGGCGAATATGTCCCGGCCGCCGCTGAACGCCTGACGTGGTTGACCGGGTTTACCGGCAGTGCCGGATTGGCGGCCGTGCTGGCTGACACCGCGGCGGTATTTACGGATGGTCGCTATGTCCTGCAGCTCGCCGAACAGACCGATCCGAAGCGGTGGCAGCAGTTACACGTCACGGAAGAGCCGCCGCCGGCCTGGTTGGCTCAGCACGCGCCGAACGACGGCCGTATCGGTTACGACCCGCTGTTGATCAGTGAGGAAGGGCTGGCTCGATACACCGATGCTGGATTGAAGATGGTGGCGGTCGAGCGCAATCCGATCGATGCGGTCTGGACCGATCGGCCGGCACCGCCGAGCGCGCCCGCCGAGCCGCACCCGTTGGCGTATTCGGGGCGGACGTCGGAGGACAAGCGGGCCGATGTGGCGAAGGTTCTGCGGGAGGCAAAGCAGGACGCGGCGGTGTTGACCGATCCGGCGTCGATCGCCTGGTTGCTGAACATCCGCGGCGGGGATGTGCCGTTCACGCCGTTCGCTCTTGGGTTCGCGCTGGTGCACGCGGATGCGGCGACGGACCTGTTCATCGATCCGGGAAAGCTGCCGGCGGAGACCAGGGCGTGGCTGGGCAACGCGGTGTCGGTCGCGGGCCGGGATGCGCTGGCTCCGGCGCTGGCGAAGCTGGCGGGAAAGACGGTGCGGGTCGATGCGTCGGGATCGCCTGTGTGGTTCGCCCAGCAGCTTCTGAAGGCCGGGGCGGTGGTGGCGCCGGCGAGCGATCCGTGCCTGTTGCCGAAGGCGTGCAAAAACACGACCGAGCAGCAGGGGGCTCGGGAGGCGCATCTGCGGGATGCGGCGGCGGTGTGCCGTTTCCTGCATTGGCTGGCCGTGGCGGCGCCGGCTGGGCAGGAGACGGAAATTTCCGCCGCGGAGGCGCTGCTGGGGTTCCGGCGGCAGGTCGACGGGTTCCGGGGGGAAAGTTTCCCCGCGATCTCCGGGGCGGGCGAGCATGGGGCGATCATCCATTACCGGGTGACCGAGGAGTCGAACCGGCCGATCAAGCCGAACGAGGTGTACCTTATCGACTCGGGGGCGCAGTATCCGGACGGGACGACCGATATCACTCGGACGGTTTGGACGGGCCCGGGGCAGCCGCCGGATGAGGTGCGCGAGCGGGTGACTCGGGTGATGCAGGGGCACATCGCGATCGCGACTGCGGTGTTTCCCAAGGGTGTCGGCGGTGCCCATCTGGATGCGTTCGCTCGGCGGGCGTTGTGGCAGATGGGGCTGGATTACGATCACGGGACGGGACATGGGGTGGGCAGCTATCTGTCTGTGCACGAGGGACCGGTCAGTATTTCCCGGCTGGCGCGGCCGGTGGCGATCGATGCCGGGATGATCCTGTCGAACGAGCCGGGATACTACTTGCCGGATCATTACGGTATCCGGCTGGAGAACCTGCTGTTGGTGCAGGCTGCCGATCTGGCGAACGCCCGGAAGCCGTTTCTTTGCTTCGAAACCTTGACGCTGGCGCCGTTCGATCGCCGGCTGCTGCAACCGGCGCTGATGACCCGGGCGGAACGTGAGTGGCTGGATGCGTATCACGCGCGGGTTCTGCGGACGGTTGGCCCCGAACTTGGTGGGGCGGAGCGAGACTGGCTGTCGGCGGCGTGCGCGCCGTTTGGTTAGGGCTGGGTCGCGATGACCTCGGCCTTAATTCCTGCCATGGCCGGCGATGATGAGGCGGACGGCGCACCGCCTTCGCGCGATGACAAGGGCACTCCGGAGCCGCCGGCGGGTGCGGGTAGGACGAAGCCTAAGCCCGACGGTGATACGATCGCCGAACTTGGCGATAAGCTCGGGGGGCCGGCGTAGCGGTTCGTTGACCGGTCACCCCGGCATTAGGAACCGCGTACGGATCGGGCCGCCGGCTGCGGGACCGGAATGTGCCGCGATGGGAGGCCCGGACGCGCCGGGCCGTGACGGAACGGGCCCGCTGGTATCAGTCTCGCGCGCGCCTGGGGAACTGCATGCAGATCAGGTCGGCGCCGCCTGGTCCCGCGATCAGACGCGCGGCGGGGTCCTCGGGGGCCACGAAGATGCATGACTGGACGG
>JAQGHW010000645.1 GCA_028291505.1 Rhodopila sp.
GAAGCCGGTACCGTCCCGCCGGCAGCAGGCGGGAGGCGGCGATGTTCCAGTCATCCTCCCGGGCACCGTAGCGGCCGATGATCGTGCCGTCGTCAGGCCGCAGTTCGGCACGGACCGGCGAGGTCCCGAAGCTGATCAGGCTGACCACGCGGGGCCGGGCGATGTCGAAGGCCACGGTCGCCGGCAAGGTCACCTCCCGTGGCACGCCCGGCTGCAACTCGTCGCTGTCCAGCGTCACGCTGTAGCTAAGGCGGTCGTTGCGCCCGAGACTGGTGGCCTCCAGCACGTAAGATCCCGCTTCAAGTCGGCCCTTGAAGTTGCCGACGATCCGAATCGGCGCCGCATCGCTGCCGATGCGGTGCAGCTCGCCGACTATGCCATCGCCGAGGCGCAGGGTCACCTGTGCCGATCCGGCCAGCGCAAAGCGCCATACATCGGGCTCGCGCTTCTGGTCGCGCCCCTCCGGCTCCCGCCAGGTCGCGGTCTGGCGCGTGCCGAATGGCAGGTCGTGCGGTCCGTGGCCGGTGATATCGACCGGTTGGGACAAAGGCGTGAGCCGAACCACGACCTTGCGGGCCACCACATCCGGCGCCACCACAAGCCGGAAATGGCCGGGCGGCAGAGCTTGTTCGATCCCGTAGCGGTCCCGGCGTTATGATCGGCCACCCCTCGGCATCCTCCAGTCGCCCGGTCCAGGGAGCGCCGAGACCGTCGACATTGATCCGGTAGTTCAGGGCCTGGGTACCGATCTCGATGGGACAGCCCACACCGGTACCGGCGGCCAGGCTGGCCCGCACGCTGCCACCGGGCAGCAATGTCGCCCCCGCCATCAGCGGTGCAAGTGAGGCTGTGAGGCCAAGATGCCCCGTGCTGTCCTGTGCCTGCACATCCACCCGGTAGCGCCCGGCGCGGAGCATGGACTGGATCAGCATGTTCTGGCCGGTGCCGTTGGCGTCCGCGTCAGCGAGACTGGGGATGAAGGGTGTGGCCAGGCGACCGCTCGTGTGCAGCCGTCCTAGCGTCTCGATCCGGTAGAGCCCGCCTTGCGGCACCGTGAGGGCGAAGCCACGTTCCTCACCCCGCGCGAGATCGAAGAAAATCGGCGTCCCGGCCTGAATGGATAGGACCTGATCCGCTGGCGGCGGTGGCGGGATCGGCGGCAACGGTGCCGGGTCGCGGCGCTAAGCCAATACCACGGTGCGGGGATGATCGGACGCGGGAATGGCGACGGTCGCCTGTCCCGGACCGGGGCCCTCGGTCTGGCCGAACGCCACATCACCGACGCCGACTTCGGCCACCGCCAGCCGCCCGCCGGCAGCGATCTGCACCGGCACGGACAGGGTGGCGCCGGCGGCGAGGGTCACGGCCAGCGGTCCCTCGACCAGGGCGACCGGAACCGGACGGGCGACCAGGCCCACCGAGATCCCAGGCCCTTGGGTTGCGAGCAGGCTGAGCCTCTGTCCAGGCGTCACGGTCTGCACCCCGAGCGCGAGCGCGGGGTCGGGCGGAAGCGATGCTTGTATCTGGGGAGCTTGGCCGGGCTTGCCGACGATCAGGTCCAGGATGCCCAGCACACCCGGCTTGGGCCGCAGGCTCAGCGCGAAGAAGCCCGGCGGCAGATCCGTCGTGGTGCTGTTTTCCCGCGACGTCGTGATATCGACGCCGGAGCTGTGCACCGACACCTCGCCGCCGGACTCCGACTGAAATAGCAGCCGCGTGTCGCCGCGCAGGTTGAAGCACGCATGCCAACCGCCCTCGGCCCCCAGGCGGGGCAGCGTGCTGGCAATGATCGCCGGCGGACGGGGTGTAGCGCCGAGGGGATCGGCGCGTTGCAGCAGCACCCCTGGTGGCGGCTCATCGCCCCCGAGCCCCGCAGTAACGGCAGTAACGAAATAGGTGCCCGGCTGCGTGATCTGGTATGTGCCGGGCAAGGCGATCATGCGCAGGGTGTAGACCTGCCCCGCCGCCGCCTGCAGCTCCACCACACCGTCGCCCCTGGCGGGAATCGCGATGCGGGCCGACGGCGTCCGGCTTTTCTGCGCAATCCCTGCCGTCATGGCGCCTACCGTCAGCGTGGCCGGCGCCGGAGCCGGCACGTCGAGCCGCAGCGTCCCGCGTGTGGCCGGCCAGGCGAACACCTCGCTACCAAACGGTCCGACGACGCCACCGGTCCAGCCCTCGGCAAGGGCGGGCGATGCGCCGGCGCGCAGGTAGAACGGCTGCGCTGTGTCGTTGTCGGTCCAGGGCAGACCCGCCCCGCCATAGGCGATGGCGAGATACGTGCCGGGCTCGACATGGCCGGAGAGACGCAAGTCGGTCATGGCATGGCCGGGTTGCGGTTCGATCCGGCGCTGGTCGGGCACGAGATCGGCCAATTCACGACCGTTCCGCCACAGCCGCAGATCCGTCAGCGCTCGGCCGGCGGCCTCGATGCGAACATTGGCGGCGCTGCCGATTGTTTCTGGAACGCTCAGCCAGAAGGCGCGCTGCTCGCCATCCGCGAGGGTGGCGGTCAGCGTGCGGCCAGGCTGTGGGAGGGTGGCCGGCGGCGCGCCATCGTGGAACGCCGTCAGCGTCAGCGCCACGCTCCCCGTGGCGCCCTTGGCCGGCAACACGCGCAGCTTGTAGGTGCCGATATCCAGAAGCTGGTCCAACCGGCCGTCCTGCGGGCCGGCGACACCTGCGATGTCCGAGGGGCCGGACAACATGTCCACCAGCTGCAAGGCCGTGCCGCCTTGGCTGTGGGCGACAATCGCGAACCGGCCGGCGCTGGTCACATGCACCAGCGTCTCGCCTGGTTCGGACATCGGCAGACTCGCGGTATCCAGCCGTCCCGCCGCAGCAGGTGGATTGCTGGCAGAGGGAATATCCGGGTCCGCCGGAACCGCGGCCGGCCGTGGGTGAACGGCTTGCGCGGCGCTCGGCGGCGCTGCTGTAACCGTGGGGGAGGGCGGCGCCGCGGCGGAGCCAGAGGGCGCGAGGGCCGCGAGGCGCTCGGTGAGCTGACGCGTCAGACAGGCGTTCATCCCGCCCGGATCGTTACAGGCGGCATCGCGCTTGCGCAGCCAGGCAATCAGCTCCTGGCGCAGCTGTGCGCTTCGGGAGGGCTGGCGCCCGACGGCACCGGCATAGGCGACGGCGACCTGGTGATCGAGCGCCAGAAGGCCGGGGGAGCCGCAAATGGCTCTCTCCTGGGCAGTTCGTGCCTTGCTACAATCGATTCCCTGAGCCATCACCGGCCTTGCGGAACTGCAAAGCGTTGCAAAGCCGAGCAAAACGCCAAGCACCAGCACTAACCGCATTGGTTTCTCCCTCGGATCTATGATGCCACGTCGGTCGATCTGCAGGAAGCGCAGTGCGCTGCGCGAAACCGGAATGTAATGCAGACCCGATGGCGCCATGAACGCGTCGCCTGACCGGTCAGGGGGCAAAGCAGACGTAGGCGCTTACGTCGTCTAGGACTGCTTTCCTTAAGGGTTATCGGACGGCCTGGACGCCGGCCGAACACGAACCGGGCGACGAGTCCGGACGGCAGGCGTCCAGGCCGTCCGATAAGGCTGGATGGACGAAACCGCGGGAAGGTTCGCGATGGTGG
>JAQGHW010000941.1 GCA_028291505.1 Rhodopila sp.
GTCGTACGCCCACGACCTGGGCGATTTTTCCTCGTTCGCCGCAAGCCGCGGCTATGTGACCGCCGAGGCGGATGCCGAAACCTGCCAGCGCTACATGGCCTCGCTGCATGCCAGCGGGCTGTCTGCCCGAACCGCCGCGCGGCGGCTGTCGGCCTTGCGGCAGTTCCATCTGTTCCTGCTGAAGGAAGGGGTGCGCGGCGACGACCCCACCAGCCAGCTCGATACGCCCCGGCTGCCCCAGGCGTTGCCGAAATTCCTGGCCGAGGCGGAGGTCGATGCGCTGCTGGAGGCCGCGACCCGCAAGCCCGGGCGACCCGGCGCGCTGGCTCGGGCGGCACTGGAACTGCTCTACGCCACCGGCATGCGGGTGTCCGAACTGCTGTCGCTGCCGCGTGCGGCCGTGGGTGCGAAGGCCGAGGTGATGATCATCAAGGGCAAGGGCAGCAAGGAGCGGATGGTGCCGCTGTCTCGCGCGGCGAAGGAGGCGGCGTCGGCGTTGCTGGCGCTCACCGGCCCGGGAAAAACGGGGCCGGGAAAAACGGGGACGGGAAAAACGGGGATGGAAAGCCGGTGGTTGTTCCCGGGTCGAGATCCGAAACAACCGCTGACCCGGCAGGCGTTCTTTCTGTTGCTGAAACAGATCGCGCTGGAGGCCGGGCTGGACCCCGCTCGGGTTTCACCGCATGTGCTGCGGCATTCGTTCGCCTCCCACATGCTGGCTCGCGGCGCCGATCTGAGAAGCCTGCAGATGCTGCTTGGGCATGCGGATATCTCGACGGTGCAGATTTATACCCATATCCAGACCGAGCGGCTTCGGCAGGTGGTGGAGGAGCATCATCCGTTGTCGGAAACCTGGACTGGTCCACGATAGAGGTCGATTGCCAACCCGCTCGGTTCGTGGGCCGACTGACCCGCCAGCCTCGGCGAGTAACTTCAAAACGGGCTTAACTGCACCGTACTGAAGCAGGCCGCTGCGGCAACCTGGCTACGGCGATCCCCCGAACTGGCGCACCCAAACCTGAAACGAGGATCGCCGACCTACGTCCGCGCTACTGACCCATCACGCGAGCGTCAGGCCGTTCCTGACTGTCTCCCCGACCACATTTCGTGCGACCTCGCGCAGCAATTGCCGGTCCGCCTCGGGCGTTGCGGCTGCGGCGACGCCTGACACAACCCGGTCGTGGTTGTAAGTCGGCAGCGCCGCGCCGTTCTTCAGGATTGGGTAGCCGAGATCCTCGCCCGCGCCGACCGCGCGGATACCCCGCCGGATCATGTTGCGCATCATGATGATGCCGCGGTCGGTGGAGGCGAGATGCTCCAGCCCATGCCGAGCCATGCCGTCGTGAATGCTCACCTGGGCGTCCCAGTCGCCGGGAACCCGCTGGCGCTCCTCATAAGGGCGGTTACCATCCTGGCCGAAAACCGTGCCTCGTTGTGGGTCCTTGCCTTCGGGCGCGCGGTAATAGCCGATTTGCATGGTGTGCGTGTCGTCCAGCGGCACCGCCCAGGTGGTCGCCTGCGGACGGTTTATGGCGTTCCGGAGTGAGACCGGATCCATATTGGGCGGGAACTGGTGGATGTTGGGGAGAATGAGGTCGGCGACGCGCACCCAGACTTTGTCCTCGTACCGGCGGGTGTCGATGTAAACCATGCCGACCGGGGTTTCCATCCAGTCCCACTCAGCAAGTTCCTTGAAGTCTTCGCTGAATCCCTGGCTGCCCGGAAGGGTGTGCAAGAACGCGACATGCGCCGGATCCATGCTGTTTTCCTTGACCTGCAGCCAGTTGCAGTCCCACAGCGTCGGGGCGCGGGCAACCAGTTGATAGCCCGGCAGGTCATAGGTATCGAGGACCGGAAAGGGCGGTTTCTTGTCCGGCGGTCCCATGTAGGCGAAGACCAGGCCCGCATATTCGTGCACCGGATAGGCGCCGTGACAGAGCCGATCCTTCAGCGTGCTGTCGGCGGGTTCGCCCGGCGTGTCGAGGATCCTGCCGTCAACGTCGAACAGCCAGCCGTGGTAGCAGCAGCGGATGCCGTTTTCGCTGATCAGGCCGAACTCGAGCGAGGTGCCGCGGTGCGGACAATACGGCTCCAACAGACCGATGGCGCCGCTCCTGTCGCGGAAAGCGATCAGGTCCTCGCCAAGGATGCGCAGGCGGCGGGGCAGGTCGCCCAGTTCGCTGGCGAGGATGACCGGCTGCCAGAAGCGCCTCAGGTATTCCCCGCACGACGTGTCCGGACCGATGCGGGTCAATTCCTGGTCGTCGGCCGGTAGTCCGCGGTGACGATACGCGCTGTACGCGGCATTCAGAAACGGCGCTCTTTCAACCATGATGTGTCTCCGTGCGGTGGCGTCGCGACCCTCGAACTGGCTATTGTTGCGCGCTGATAGTGGATGGCATACGCGCGAAGGGTCAAGCTGCCGTCGGGCCTGATAAGCGGTGCAGGAAGGATGGCTGGCCCGGCGCATCGTTCTTTTCGCGTCATGGCCGGGCGACAGTCCTGCCGCCCTTCCCGGACTTATCCTTACGCGTATGGGCTGAAGCGCGGCCATGACACCAAAGTGGCGATGCGTCATCCATTTGGCGGATGTGTATAATCTCCAATGCGGCCCGAACTCGGATCAGGGCCGGTTGGACCCGCTTCGACGTCGTCCAGCAACGAACGCCAGGCCGTCGCATCCGGCCGCAGGCTCCACACCAGGGCGGTCTCATCCCGTCTTTCCACCCAGCGCCAGTTGGTCGCCGGGGGCGCCGCTTCGATACGCCAAACCTCAAGCCCGAACGCGGCCATTCCGGGCAAGCCGAACGCCGCCCATCGTGCGAACGCTCGTGCCAACCGCCTGATCGCCGCGCATCCGCCATATCCGATGAGCTCGCCCGAGGTGCATAGTGCTACGGCCTTCGCCGTCTCATCGACCAGGCCGAATGTGCCCGCCATTTTCGGGGTTCTGGCATCCTTCAAGGCGTCGCCCTCGAAAACGGCAAACCCCAGTTCAGTTCGTCCAAGAAACGCTCGGAATTCCCGCATCGCGGATCCATCGTGCCCGTCCTGTGCGACCCCGAGAGGCAGCTTGAACCGGCCGGTCGGCATGGCGGCAATCTCAGCCCAGAACGGCAGATTTTCGAGTGTGCGATGGATGCCGGTACGTTCCTGACCGGTGCCGATCAACGGAACGAACCAGCCGGCGATCGAGCGCCCGGCGACAAAGTGTGCGCCGGTCCGCCGCAGCAGGGTAACCTGGCAGCCGCCTGTCCCGCGCAGTTCGATCGGAACCAGGACATGGCCATGGTCGGCCACCTGGTGGAACAAAACGGGCGGGACATCCCAGGTGCCCGCCGTGATCATGACACGGTCGAATGGTGCGCCGGCGGAATGCCCTGTCGTGCCGTCCTGGGTCAGGATCGTAACGTTTGCCAGACCGAGCGCCGCGAGATCGGTCCGGCTTTGGGCTGCCAACTCGGGGATAATTTCGATGCCGGTGACATGCCCTTCGGAACCCACCAGATGCGCCATGACCGCCGCGAGCCAGCCCGACCCCGAACCGATCTCCAACACACGCTGACCCGGCCGAAGATCCAGCATATGCAGCAGCCACAGCACAAAGCTTGGTTGTGAATTGGTGGATGGCAGGGATGCGCCATCGGCGTCCACGTGACGCATGACCTCATCACTGTAGATCGTCGGAAGGTGCCGGGCGGGATCGTCCTGCAAATCGAGCAATGGTCCGCTGCCTACGCGGAAGCGGTGGACGAAGCTGTGGCGCGGGGTGGCCTGGACGGCATCACGAAGATTGGCCGGCAAGCCATCCTCAGATCGGTAACTTTCGAATGCCGCGTCCAGCATGGCGATGAATTGCGCCATATGTGGCGCGACGTCCTCTTCTGTCGGCAACATCGTACCCTCTGCGGAATGGTATGCCGTCTTCGTCGCCTGACGTATCAATCGACCTGGACCAGGCCACTTGAACCGCACCCGCATCACCGTTGCGCTGCGACCAGCAGAAACATCGGCCGCTCACGCTCCTCCGCCAGCTCTGGTCTGGCTTGGACCTGCTCATCCGCCGGTCCCCATTCCTCGACATGGGAGATCGAAAACCCAGCCTGGATCAGCAGGTTGAGCGTAGTTCCGATCATGCGATGCTGCTTCACAACGCCTTTGGCGAGCCAATCCGTGGTGCGAGGGCCTTCCACCAGATAGCTGTCGACGGGCCATGTCTTCCGACCGTCAGGATCGATCGACCATCCGGGATGCGTGGGGGCCATGTAGATTGGATGCTCGACCGAAAAGACCACGCTGCCACCGGGAACGAGAGCGCGGTGCACAGCAGCCAGAAGTCCGGCCAGATCCTTGATGTAGTGCAACGCGAGCGAACTATAGGCGAGATCGAACGAAGTCACGGGCAAATCAAGTTGCTCCAGATCGGCTCTGGCATAGGTGATCGCAGCATCGCCGGTGGTATCCCGGGCCCGGGCCAACATCTTTTCGGACACGTCGAGTCCCAGCACCCGCGCGGCCCCTTGATCGCGTGCCCAGCGGCAGAACCAGCCGAAGCCGCAGCCGAGGTCGACCACGTTGAGGCCGCGTAGATCGGGCAGCAATGCGCGTAACGCCGGCCATTCGGCGGCGCCGTCCAGGCCTTCGACCGAGCGGCCCAACTGGGTGTACCCCTGGAAGAATCCGGGGTTGTCGTAGATATTCTGGGTCATCGTCATGGGTTCCATCCGCGGTGCCGATGGACGGGCGCGACTACATTTTCGGCCCGGCCGCAATTCTCATGTCGTGCGTTACGATTCTGATCCTGTGGAAGTTTGCACATCGTAGTGTCGGACGCTCATGTGAAATCGGGAGGTGCCCTGACCGCATCTGGAACCTGTGATGAAGTCGCCAGCTCACCGCATCATTCCAACGGGGTGCCGTCTTTCCGCGTGTAGCGACGACCGCCATCCGGCCCGGGGTGCAGTTGCATATCGACGTCCGGGTAGCCCACTTCATCCCCGGCCGTCCGATCGCCTACCACGAGCAGCATGGCGTCGGCACTGGTCCGGTTCACGAACCGGTGCCCGTTCCGCGTGCCGGCCGGAAAACCAGCGCACATCCCGGCGCCCAGGACCTCTTCGCCGGCGTCGGTTTCCAGGATGACCTCGCCCGACAGCACGTAAACGAACTCATCCTGCCGCGAGTGCCAATGGCGGCTCGACGACTGTCCTCCCGGCACGATCCGCGTGATGTTGACCCCGAAATTCGCCAATCCCGCGTGGTCGCCGAGCCGTCGGTTCCAGCGCTGCTGATTGGCGGCGCGAAATGGCTCCGGATAGCTGGTGGCATTGCTCTCGGGCAGGCTGAACGGATCGAATCCCGTCGGTTTGGTGCTCATCGCCTTCTACGCTCCTTCAGGGGCGGGCACGGCGAAAATCGCTCAAATGCCCGCACGTATCAACCACCGGTGGCAGCGCCCAGTCCACGACGGGCTGCGCCGCGGCTACTCAGCCGGTGCCGAGGCGCCGATCAGTTCGCTTCGATGGTGGGGCAGGATCAGGTGAACCGCCAGTGTCGCGACCACGTAGGCGCCGGCCCCCACGAAGAAGACCAGCGTGTAGTTGTCATGGGTCGCGTCCAGCACGCGGCCGACCACCGCCGCGGAGAACCCGCCGATGATCGAGCTGATGCAGCCGCCAAGGCCCACCGCGCCGGCCACCGCCCCTTTCGGCATCGTATCGGACACCAGGGTGAACAGGTTGGCGGAGAACCCCTGGTGCGCGGCCATCGCCAGACCGATCAACAGCACCGAAATCCAGATCGAACCGACCATCGGCGCCAGGAACACCGGCAGCGTGCAGCACGCACAGGCCAGCAACGTCAGTTTACGGGCCGTGAACACGCCAAAGCCAAGCTTGATCAGCCGCCCCGATAGCCAGCCGCCACCGACGGAACCGACATCGGTCATCAGGTAGATCACCACCAGCGGCAAACCCAACGCCATCAGGTTCACGTGGAACTTGGAGAACAGGAAGCTCGGCACCCAGTTGTTGTAGAACCACCAGACCGGGTTGGTCAGAATGCCACCGATGATGTACGTCCAGGTTCCCGGATGGCGCAGAAGTTGCGCCCACGGAATGTGCTTCGCGGGAACGTCCGGGTCGCTGCGGATATACGCCAGCTCGGTCGCGGAGACCTTGGGATGCACCTCCGGCGCCTTGTACATCACCAGCCAGAAGGCAACCCAGACGAATCCCACGAGGCCGGTCACGTAAAAGGCCGTTTGCCAGCCCCAGTTCGCGGTCACGAAGGCGGCGATCAACGGCGCCAGCAGACCGCCTACGTTGCTGCCGGAGTTGAAGATGCCGGTGGCAAAGGCCCGGTCGCGCACCGGAAACCATGCTGCGACGGATTTGATGCAGGTCGGGAAATTGCCGCCCTCGCCAAGCCCAAGGGCGATGCGCGCGGCGGTGAAACCGGCGACCGAGGTGACCAGGCCGTGCGCTGCCGAAGCGGCACACCAGATCATCGCCGCGACGGCGAGGCCGATTCGCACGCCCACCTTGTCGGTGAATGCGCCCATGCTGGCATAGCCCGCCGCGTAGGCCATGCTGAAGGCGAAAACGATGTTGCCGTAGTCGGTTTCACTGAAGTGCAGATCGCCCTGGATGGTCGGCTTCAGGACACCCAGCAGGTTGCGATCCATGTAGTTGATGGTCGTGATGACGAACAGCAGACCGATGATCATCCACCGGTAATGCCCAGCGGGCGCGGTGCCGGCCCGCGGTGGGGCGGCAGCGTTGGTTTGCAGCATTCGTTCCTCCTGGTCCGTTCCGTACCGGTTCTTCCGGCATCAGCCTTTTGGGATGGCGTGATCGACGCCGACTTCACCACAACATCTGGCCGAGAAACAGGTTGATCGCCAGTTGATCAATCCGTTCGGCGGCGGGTGGAAGCACGGGAAGATGACCAACGCAGCACACCGCGCAGCATTGCCGCCTCGGTGCACAGCGGGTAATGACAGCGCGGCCAGTCAGCACTGAACAACCGCACACTGGACAATCGCCTCGGCCACAGCGCATAGCACCGCCGCCGAACGACCGGTGTCCAGGAGCCCCGCGCGTAAGACCATGATGTATTTCAGCCGTATGAAGACCACGCTCATCCTGGGCGCCTGCCTGCTTGGGGTGCTTTTCGGCGTGCCCAACCTGTTTCCGTCCCCCGCCCCCTGGATGCCCTGGCGCACTGTCCATCTCGGTCTCGACCTGCGTGGCGGCAGCTATCTGCTGCTGGAAGTCGACATGAAGGCCGTCCTGAAGGAACGCCTCGACAGCCTCGCCGACGGGGTTCGCCAAGCGTTGCGCGGCAGCCAGATCTTCTACCAGACGCTGGAACCGCAGCCCGACCAGAACCGCGTCCTGCTGCGCCTGCGCGATGCCAGCAAGACCGAAGCCGCCGTGGCGTCGCTGAAGCCGCTGATCAGCCAGGACGCCTCGACTGGCCAGCCGGACATGGTGATTGGCTCCGACCCCGACGGCACGATCACCTTGACTCTGTCGGCCACGGCGCTAGCGGCCCGAGCGGCGGGCGCGGTGGATCAGTCGATCGAGATCGTCCGCCGCCGCATCGATGAGACGGGCGTGCTGGACCCGCAGATCACCCGCCAGGGGCAGGACCGCATCGTCGTGCAGCTTCCGGGGGTGGGCGATCCCGACCGCATCAAGCAATTGATCGGCAAAACCGCCCACATGACCTTCCGGCTGGTGGACGAGACCGCCAACCCGGCCGCCGGCGGGCCGCCGCCTCCGGGCGACGACTTTCTGCAGATGCAGGACCGTCCCGGCGAGAAGATCGCCGTCCGCAAGCGCATCGACGTCGACGGGGCGGACCTGACGGACGCGCGGGCCGGCACCAGCCCGGAGACCGGCGACTGGGTCGTCAACTTCACGTTCAACTCCGTCGGCGCGCGGCGTTTCGCCGACATCAGCCGAGCGAATGTGAACCACCGGTTCGCCATCGTGCTGGACGACAAGGTGATCTCCGCCCCGGTGATCCGTGAGGCGATCACCGGCGGCCGCGGGCAGATCAGCGGGTCGTTCAACGCCCAATCCGCCAATGACCTTTCGGTGCTGCTGCGCGCCGGGGCGCTGCCGGCCCCGCTGACGGTGGTCGAGGAACGCAGCGTCGGTCCGGAACTGGGTGCCGACAGCATCCGCGCCGGCGCGATATCGCTGACCGCCGGCTTCGTGCTGGTGATCGCCTTCATGGGGTTTTTCTACGGCTTGTTCGGCTGGTTCGCGAACCTCGCGCTTGTGATCAACCTGCTGCTGATGCTGGGAATCATGTCGTTGCTGCAGGCCACCCTGACCTTGCCCGGGATGGCCGGCATCCTGCTGACCCTGGGCATGGCCGTCGACGCCAATATCCTGATCAATGAGCGCATCCGTGAGGAGCAGAAGCTCGGGCGGCCGCCACTGGCCGCGCTGGAGCATGGCTTCAACCGCGCCTACAGCACCATCTTCGACAGCAACGCCACCGCTTTCCTGGCGCACGTTATGCTGTTCGTGTTCGGCTCCGGCCCGGTGCGCGGTTTCGCGGTGACGATCACCGTCGGCATCGCCACATCGCTGTTCACCGCCTGGATGCTGACCCGGCTTCTGGTGTCCCGCTGGTATATCGCCACGCGGCCGAAGCTGCTGCCGGTCTGAGGTTTCTGTCCATGTTCATCAAACCGCGCTTCCGCCTGGTTCCCGACAACACCCGCATCCATTTCATGCGGGGGCGGTACATGGGCCTGATCGTCTCGGCGGTCCTGTCCCTCGCCTCCTTGTTCATGTTCTTCGTTTATCCCGGGCTGAACCTCGGCATCGACTTTTCCGGCGGCGTGGTGATGGAGGTCCGCACGAACGGGCCGGCGGATTTCGCCCAGATCCATGCCGCACTGAGCGCCGAACACATCCCCGCCCAGGGTGTCCAGCGCTTCGGCGATGCGTCGGAGGTGCTGGTCCGTCTCGGCGCCCAGTCCTCCGAACAGGGCACTCAGGCGGCCGTCGCCCGCGTCCGCGCCGCATTGGAGAAAGGCGTCCCCGGCGCCAGGATTGTGCGCACTGACGCGGTCGGCGCCAGCGTATCCGCCGAACTGTTCCGCAACGGGCTGCTCGCGCTGGGCATCAGCCTGCTGATGATCCTGGTTTACATCTGGTTCCGCTTCGAATGGCAGTTCGCGGTCGGCGCCGTCGTCACCCTGGTGCTGGATATCACCAAGGCGATCGGTTTCCTGGCACTGACACGCATCGAGTTCGACTTGGTGATGGTCGCCGCCATCCTGACTGTGCTGGGCTACTCCACCAACGACAAGGTCGTGGTGTATGACCGGGTCCGCGAAAACCTGCGCAAATACAAGTCGATGCCGCTGCGGGAGCTGATCGACCTGTCGATCAACGAGACGTTGAACCGGACCCTGGGCACCTCGATGACGGTGTTCCTCGCCAGCCTGCCGCTGGCGCTGTTCGGTGGCGAGTCGATCTCCGGCTTTGCGTGGGTGATGCTGTTCGGCATCGTGGTCGGCACATCGTCGTCGATCTTCATCGCCGCGCCGATTCTGCTGTTCCTCGGCGAGCATCGCCTGCGCCGTGAAGCCGCCGCACCGGTCACGCCGCCGTCCGGAGGTTCCTCGGTCACGCCGGCTGCGGGCGCTCCTGCCAAAGCTGCTCCCACCAAATCCGCCCCAGCTCCATCTGGTGCGGCCCCATCTGGCGCGGCCCCATCTGGCGCGGCTAAAGCGGGTGCGACCAAGGCTGGTGCGGCCAAGGGTGGTGCGGCCAGAGCCACGACTGCCCCGCGACGGTGATCACATGCCGGCGCGGATTGCTGGCCGGCCTGTCTGCCTCGGCTGCCCTTGCGTTGGTGCCGGGCCCCACCATAGCGGTCCAGCCGGCCAGGCCGAAACGGCACGTCACCCTTCTGCTCGGTTTTCCGGAAGGTTCCAGACCGGACAAGGTCGCCCGCGACTTCGTGGAGTTCCTGGTCCCACGCCTGCCCGGCATCGACCTCAGCCTGCGCAATCTGCCGGGTGACGCCGGCCGCACGATGCTGGCCGCCCTGGGTGAGGCGGCGCCCAACGGGGCGACGATCGGCTGGGTCCTCACGCCCAACTTGCCGGCCCGGATCATCGATCGCGCCGATCCGTCGCTCGGTCAGCGGATCCAATTGATCTGCCAGGTCGAGCGCGAGCCGGTGGCCTTCGTGTCCCAACCGAGCGATCCGGTGGACGCGATCCAGGACATCATCCAACGGGCCAGCGAGGATGCCGATGCGGTGCCGCTGGGCACGCCACCACCCGGCAGTCCGCCGCATCTGGCGACCCTGCGGTTGCAGGTGCTGGCGCAGACCAAGTTGAACATCGTCACCTTCCCGTCGGCCGCGGCGGCTCGGCAGGCGGTGCTGGCGGGCAACGTCTCAGCTGCCGCGCTGGGGCTTTCCGAGGCGATCGGCGATATCCGCGACGGCAACCTGACCGCGGTCGGCATTGCCGCCCGGCGCCGGTTCGGCCTACTGCCCGACACCCCCGTCTTGGACGAGAGCGGCATCCCGCTCGCCGCCTTCATCCGCCGCGGCATCGCCGTTCCGGCCGGCACGCCGCCCGACCTGATCGCCCCGTTGTCCGGTGCCCTGCGCGCCACGGCCGAGGACGAAGCCTTTCGCGACCACGCCGAAGCCAGCGGCTACTACGCTGCGTGGGAGGACGGTCCCGCCTGGCTGGATCTGATGCAGACCGAGCAGGCGGCACTGGCAAAATTGTGGGAGACGAATCCCTGGCTGTCGTCGTCAGGCGGCTGATACGCGACGAACTTCGAGGGGACAGGACGCTAGCGCGTTTTCACCCTGACTATGCAGATTGAAAACGCGCTAGGCCCTTGTTTGATCGCGTGATTCACGCGCTTCGGACGTTCCGCCCAGCGCGATCATGCTCGCTTCCCGAGCCAGCACAATCACTGACGGCCGGTCCATCGATCCCGCCGCAATCACCGGAGGGCAATCCCAGATTGCCAATGTAGCCAATCAGCGCCCTGGCGCAACGTCCGCGCA
>JAQGHW010000680.1 GCA_028291505.1 Rhodopila sp.
TGGGCGGCGATTTCATCGGTTGCCTTGGCGGTCTGGGTGGCGAGGCTTTTGACTTCGCTGGCGACCACGGCGAAGCCTTTGCCCGCGTCACCGGCTCGGGCTGCCTCGATCGTGGCGTTCAGGGCAAGCAGATTGGTCTGGCCAGCGATCCCGCTGATGACCTGGACGATGTTGCCGATCTTCGTCGCGGTCTGGGCGAGTGCCTGGACAAGCCCATCGGTGCGGCGGGCTTCCGCGACGGCGCGTATGGCGATGGTGGAGGACTTAGCCACCTGACTGCTGATTTCATTGACGGAGCCGGCCAGTTCCTCGGTCGCCGCGGCCACTGTCTCCACATTGGTCGCGGTCCGATCGACCAATGTTTTGGCGGAGCCGGCCTGCTGGTCCGCCTGATCGGTGGCGCCGCGCATCTCGCCCGCGGTCGCGGTCAACCGGGTGGACGTCGAGGCCAGGGAACCGGCGAGCTCACCCAGTTGGGCCTGAAGCCGGTCCGCGACATCGTTCGCCGTGCGGCGCTGCGCGGTTCGGGCTGCTTCGTCAGCCTGGACACGGGCGGTCTCCAAGGCCTGCTTCTCCCTGGCGTTGGTCTTGAAGACGCCGACGGCGCGGGCCATTCGGCCGATTTCGTCGCCGCGCTTGTCGTCGGAGAGCTCGACCGACATGTCACCGGCGGCGAGTCCGGTCATGGCCGCCTCGAGACGGGAAAGCGGCCGGGTGAGGGATCGGCCGACCAACCAGGCCAGCAGCGCGGACAGACCGACGATGCCGGCGGTGACGATACTGGTGCGGATGAGCAGGGCCCTGCTGTCGCCCTCGATATCGTCGATGAATACGCCGGTGGCGATGATGATGTTCCAGGGCGCGAAGCTTTCGACATAGTTCATCTTCCGGGCCGGGACCGTGGTGCCTGGGCGCTGATAGATCGACTCCATGATGCCGCCGCCTGCCGCGGCCTTTTCGATAAGTAACCGTATCGAGTAGCGCCCGGTCGCATCCTTCAGGTCGATGCGGTTCGTGCCATCGAGTTCCGGCTGCGGCGGGAGTACGATAACGGTGCCGTCGGTAGCATAGGAGTAGACGTAATCATTGGATGGTCCGTATCGCATGGCCCGCACCGCCTTCCGGAAGCTTTCCAGGGCGTCGGCATGGGTCAGCTTTCCCGCGGCTTCGTCCGTCTGCAGGCTTTGCGCGATCCCGTGGGCGACCTGAACGATGGCGTGCAACTGGGAGGCGCGGGCGTCCAGGGCGCGATCCTTCTCGATACGCAGCATATCGATGGTCGTCGCCAGGAATCCGGTGATGAGAAGGACGACCATCCCCAAAAGGCGAAACGCGAGGGGAAGATTGCGGAGGCGGGTCATACGTCGTCCTTTACCGTGGCGCCGACTCTGCGCCGGCACCGTTCAAGCCCGGGTGGTTATTCCAGCTAGATATGAAAAAACCGTTAACGCGGGCGGTGCGGTGTCAGGATGCTGACGGCCGGGGTCAGGCTGCCAGCGGCGACATCGCGTAGGCTGCCTCCACCAACGCCACCGCTGCGGCGTTGTCGGCCAGGTTGGCGATCGGTTGCCTTCCGTCCTTGAGGCGCTGCAGCGTATCGCGCACGAAGGTCGGGTAGAAATGCACGTTGGTCAGCTTCATCGCCCGCGTGGTGCGCCGGCGGTCGTTGGTCACGATCTCCAACGTGCTGTCATCTCGTGCGGCGAAGTAATGGTTTTCGGTGCGGATGGAGTAATGCAGATCGAACACCGAGTTCGGCGCGGGGTAGAGATATCCGGTCTCTACCATGCAGCTTGCGCCGCCACCCTGCATCAACACGACGGCATGGTCCTCGATGTTCAGGTGGGCGTTGCGGTTCGACATCATCGCGCCGGTGACAGTCAGGTCCGCACCGGGCAGCAGCACGCGGCACAGGTCCATGAAGTGGACGCCCAGGTTGAGCAACGGGCCCCCGCCGGAGGTCTTGCGATCGATCACCCACTGGACCTGTTGCTGGTGATAGCGGTCGACCATGCCGCCGATGAATTTGAACATGGCGTACTGGACGGGTTCGTTGGTGGACTGGATGGCTTCGATCAACGGGCTGTAGCGGATCACGTAGGGGACTGCCGCGAACACACCGGCGGCGGCGGCGCGGTCGGCGATGTCGGCGGCTTCGGCGGCGTTGATGGCGCAGGGTTTCTCCATGGCGAACGGGATGCGCTGATCGATCAGGAAGCGGGCCAGTTCAGCCATGTCGCAGTGCCTGGCGAGGGCGAAGGCGAAGTCAGGCTTCAGGGTGGCGCACATTTCCCGATAGTCGGCGAACGCGTTGCAGCCGGCTTTGACCGCCGCCGGTTCGGTGCGGACCAGATCGGGATCGCTGACGCCGACGATGGCGACGTCCGGTATCTCCAGGCATGGGTCCAGAAAGAAGGGTGTGTGCCAGTGTGAGACGCCGATCAGAACCACGCGCATCCTGCTTCCCCCCTTTTGTTGGATCACTCCCTGGCGCATCGTGACGGTTCCCGCAAGCCACGAGGATTCTGGATGATCACCCTGTCGGAAAACTTTCGCGCACTGTTCTACACGCCGTTCTACGCGGCACAGGCGACCGGTGCTTATGCGCAACAAGGTGTCGAGGTCGATTTCCGGCTGTCGTCCGATCCCAACCGTACCGCGGCCGCGTTGCGCGGGGGTGAGGTGGAGGTGATGTGGGGCGGCCCGTTGCGCGTGGCGCTGACGCACGATGCCGACCCGGCGTCCGACGTGGTGTGCTTTTGCGACGTGGTGGCTCGGGACCCGTTCTTCGTGATCGGGCGGCAGCCGGCACCATCATTTCGTCCGGCCGATCTGACCAGGGTTCGGCTTGGGACGGTGTCGGAGGTGCCGACGCCATGGCTTTGCCTGCAGGACGATATTCGCCGGGATGGCGCCGACCCGGATGCGGTGGTCCGGGTCACCGACGGGTCGATGGCCGCCAACGCCGCCGCGCTGCGGGCCGGGACGCTGGATGCGGTGCAGGTGTTCCAGCCGTATGCGGAGGAACTGCTGGCCTCCGGCGCCGGGCATCTGTGGTATGCGGCGGCCAATCGCGGATTGACGGCCTATACGACACTGGTGACCCGGCGATCCGTCGTGGAACAGAAACGAGATGAGCTGCTGGGGATGGTGCGGGCGATGTACCGGACGCTGCGCTGGATCCGGGCGACGCCGGGGGTGGAGATCCAGCGTGTGCTGGCCTCGTATTTTCCCGATGTGCCGCCGGCGATCTACGCCGCCGCGATCGACCGGTATCGCGCGCTGGAGCTTTATGGGCCGGATCCGGTGACGCGGCCCGAAGGCTTCGAGCGGCTTACCGCGGCGATGCGCTCCGGCGGGGCGTTGAAGCGGGCGGTGCGGTTCGAGGAATGTGTCGATAACAGCCTGGCCGAACAGGTGGTGCGCGACGGTGGGGAATAGGCGTCCATGGACATGATCACCGCGCATGGGTTGCGGATGCCTCGACTGGGGCTGGGCACTTACCGCATGACCGGCGCGGTGTGTCAGGCGGCGGTGGAATCGGCACTGGCGCTGGGTTATCGGCACATCGATACGGGGCAGATGTATGGCAACCAGGACGCCGTCGGCGACGGGTGGGTGGCGTCCGGCGTCGCGCGCGCCGACTTTCATTTGACCAGCAAAGGCCATCACAGCCTGCAGACGCCGGACGAATTCCGAGCGGCCTGCACCGAGAGCCTTCGACTGCTGCGGACCGATTACCTGGATCTTTATATGCTGCACTGGCCCCGGCCGGGTGTCGATCTGCCGGCCGCGCTGGAGACTTTGATGGGTCTGCGTCAGGCCGGGCTGGTGCGGCAGATCGGGGTCGCCAACTGCACGGTGGCGCATCTTCGCCAGGCGGTGGAGGACGTCCGCGCGCCGATCGTCTGCAACCAGATCGAGTACCACGTGATGATCGATCAGTCCCCGGTGCTGACCTACATGCGCGCCCATGGGCTGCCGGTGATCGCGCACGTCCCTTTGGCGCAAGGCAAACTGGCTGACAATGAGGCGCTGGCCGCGATCGGTCGTCGTTACGGGGCTAGTGCGGCGCAGGTGGCGTTGGCGTGGCTGCTGGATCAGCCGGATGTGGCGATCATTCCGAAAGCCGGACGGCGGGAGAGTCAGATGGCGAACATGGAGGCGACGCGGCTGCGGCTCGACGATGCGGATCGCGCAGCGATCGCGGCGTTGCCGAAGACGTTGCGCTGCGTGAACCCGCCGTTTGCCCCGGCGTGGGACTCGGTTGCGGCGTAACCCGTTCGGCGGGCACCCCCGCCCGGCCGAAGGGTCGCGCCCGAACTACCCCTTGGACTGCTCGGCCAGGGCCTTGACCTCATCCATTGCTTCAACGAACCGGGCGTTCAGGAGTTTGACCGCTTCGGCGTTGGAGTGCTGGATGAGGTCGCCGATCTCCTTCATGTTGGAAACCGCCCGCTCATAGGCCTGTTTCAGGAGTTCGGCCTGCTTGGCGGCCTTGGCCTGCGGCGCCTCAACGGAGGACATCGCGCGCACCGCATCGGTCAGTTCCGCCATGCTTTGCTGCATGATCTCCATATGGCGGCGCGCGACCGCCTGGGCACCTTCCAGGGCGACCTTGTTGGCGGCGGTCAAGGTTTCCATGTTGCGCCGGCTGGCGGTGATCAACGCCTCCATGTTGGGGACCGCGGGCAGCTTCATGTCGGCGAAGAGTTTGCCGAAATCGCCAAAATCAGCCATTGATTTGGGGGGGTATGCCATGGCGTAGCTCCTTGTGCTGGTCCGGTTCGGCAACATAGGCCGAGGTTAGGCGCCTTGCCGGGGAAATCCAAGGGTACCCGCCGGTGACAAAACCGCGCCGGTGGGCCATGTATCGGCAAAGGAGATCGGCCATGGACAACGATAACTCATCGGCGATGGTGTGCGGTTCGGACGGTTGCGAGGTTCCCGCGGCGGAGGCTCGCCAGACTGTGACAGCGGAAACAGCAGCAGCGCGCGTTGGTACGCGGATCGACATAGTGTCGGATGCGATCTGCCCGTGGTGCTATGTCGGCAAGCGGCAGCTGGAGCGTGCGCTGGCGACGCTGGCGGCGGAGGGGTTGACGTTTCAGGTCCATTGGAACCCGTTCCAGCTGAACCCCGACATGCCCAGGGAAGGCAGGGATCGGGCCGCCTATCGCGCGTGGAAATTCGGCAGTGCGGAGAAGTCCGCCGAACTGGATCAGCGGATCACCGACGCGGCGGCGGCGGTCGGCCTGGCGTTCCGCACCGATCTGATGACCCGGACGCCGAACACGATCGATGCCCACCGGCTGATCTGGTTTGCCGGCCAGAACGGGGACCAGGATGCGGCGATGGAGGCGGTGTTCAAGGCCTATTTCACTCAGGGCCGGGATATCGGCGACCACGCGGTGCTCGTCGATTGCGCGGAAGAGGCAGGTTTGCCCCGGCAGGCGGTGATGGAATTCCTGGCAGGCGACCTGGCCGACAAGGAGATGCGGGCGGCGGACCAGGCCGCTCGGGAGGCAGGTGTTTCCGGGGTACCGTCGTTCTTCCTGGATGGCTACAGCCTGTTCTCCGGTGCCATGCCGGCGGAAACGATTGCCGATGCACTTCGGCGCGGGCATGGGATTCTGTCGAAGCGAGAAGATCCAACCGCATGAGGCAACGGTGACGGAGCCGCGGAAGCCGCATTTCGCATATATCGAATGCGTGCGTGGCTATGCCATCCTGCTGGTCATCATTTGTCACGCGACGTATCTGTTTCCAGAGTTGCCGTATCCCGTGCATCGCGTAACGGTGCTGGGATGGCATGGCGTGCAACTGTTCTTTCTGGCCAGCGCCGTTACTCTGATGATGTCGTGGCAATACGAGAAAGCCCGTGATGGCTCCGTGGACGTCGGCGCTTTCTTCCTGCGGCGGTTCTTCAGGATCGCGCCGGCGTATTATCTTGCCTCCATTCTGTATTTCGTCCTTCAACCGCCGGCCGGTGGCTTCGAGCCGATCCAGGCCGCGGCAACCTATCTGTTTGTCAATGCGTGGCATCCAGTCCTGATGGGGGTGACGCCGGACGCCTGGTCAGTTGTGCCCGGGAGTTGGAGCATTGGTGTTGAATTCACATTCTATGCGGCCCTTCCGATCCTTGCCAGCACCATTACGTCGCTGTCCCGAGCGGTATATTTGTTTCTTGCCACGCTGCTGGTCGGCGGGACGCTGAATTCGTTGCTCTGGCCATCGCTGGAAGCCAGGATCGGCGCCGTTCCAGCCACCAATTTTCTTTATTTCTGGTTTCCCAACCAGATGTGCGTGTTCGCGCTTGGCCTGTGCCTGTTCTTTCTGCTGCAGTGGGAGCGAGGGCGCCGTTCGCTTCTGGCGGCGCATCCGAACCTGATCGCCGCGTTTGCCGTGGTGATGGTGGCCAGCACCGCTTTCATCGTGGTGCCGCAATGGCTTGATCCGCGGGTGCCGCTGCCGCCGACGTTCCTTCTCGTCAGTCTTGCGTTGATGATCTTCATTCTTGCATTGGCGCGAAGCCGGCCGGGAATTTTTCTCAATGGACCAGCGGCTTTGTTGGGGCGGGTCAGTTTCAGCGCCTATCTCCTGCATGCCGCGGTGCTGAAGGTCCTTTCAGATCAGCCGTTGCTGCAGAACTACTTTCATACGACCGGCTGGCTCGCCATCGTGGCATTTGCTCTCGCGCTGGTCTGCATCGTTGCGATCATTCTGGCTGGTTCATGGTGCACATACCGCGCCATCGAGGCGCCCATGATCGACGTGGGGAAGGCACTGATTCGTCGGCGCCGGCTGATGGTCCAGCGAAGCATGCCTTGAGAAGGTCGTGCTGAGAAGCACCGCCTGCGTAGCCTGGGTTTCTCCCGAGCTCCCGCGGTCTACCGGCGATTTCTCCTCGATCATCAAGCATTAGAATTTCGTTCTTTTTCTTGCTTGAGCGTTTACCCGCTGCTGCCGCCGACTATAGTGTGCGACCATACCCGACAAGAGAGGAAGCGCCATGACCAGCAAACACCCGGAGACCTTGGCTCTGCACGCCGGCTGGCGCCGCGACAGCGCCACCAACGCCGTTGCGGTGCCGATCTATCAGACCACGTCCTACCAGTTCGACAGCGCCGAACATGCGGCGAACCTGTTCGGGCTGAAAGAACTGGGCAACATCTACACCCGCATCATGAACCCGACGAACGACGTGCTGGAGCAACGGCTGGCGGCGATCGAGGGCGGCGTCGCGGCGCTGGCGCTGGCGTCCGGCCAGGCGGCCTCGGCGTTTTCGGTGCAGAACCTGGCGAAGGCGGGCGACAACATCGTCAGTTCCACCGACCTGTATGGCGGCACCTGGAACCTGTTCGCCAACGCGTTGAAGGACCAGGGGATCGAGGCTCGTTTCGTCGATCCGAACGACCCCGAGGCGTTCGCGCGCGCCACCGACGACCGCACCCGGGCGTATTATGCCGAAACGCTGCCCAATCCGAAGCTGATCGCGTTTCCGATCGCGGAAGTGGCGGCGATCGGGCGGTCCTTCGGCATCCCGCTGATCATGGACAACACCGCGGCGCCGCTGCTGGTGCGGCCGTTCGATCACGGCGCGGCGGTGGTAATGTATTCCACCACCAAATACGTCGGCGGGCATGGGACCTCGATCGGCGGCGTCGTCATCGATGGCGGCAACTTCGACTGGGAAGCCAATCCGGCGCGGCAGCCAGCGATGAACACTCCCGACCCGTCCTATCATGGCGCGGTCTGGTCGCAGGCGGCCAAGCCGCTGGGCCCCATCGCCTATATCCTGAAGATGCGCGTTACCCTGCTGCGCGACCTGGGCGCGGCGATGGCGCCGTTCAACGCATTCATGTTCATCCAGGGCGTGGAGACCTTGCCGCTGCGCATGCGGGAGCACAGCCGCAACGCCCTGGCGGTCGCCAATTTCCTGGCTGGCCGCAAGGACGTGACGCGGGTGATCCATCCAGCGCATCACAAAGGGATCGGCGCCGAACGGACGGCGAAATATCTGCCGCATGGGCAGGGCGGGCTGGTCGGGTTCGAACTGGCGGGGGGTTCGGAGGCCGGGAGCAGGTTCATCAACTCGCTCAAGCTGTTCTACCATGTCGCCAACATCGGCGACGCTCGCAGCCTGGCGATCCATCCGGCGAGCACGACGCACTCCCAGCTTACGGAGTCCGAGCAGGCGGCGACGGGGGTGACGCCGGGCTATGTG
>JAQGHW010000692.1 GCA_028291505.1 Rhodopila sp.
AGGATCGGATTGTACGATGCTTCGATCCAGACCTCTTTGCCGCCCTTGCCGACCCGCTTGAACTGCCCCGCCTGGTAAGTGCCCTGGCGCAATGCCTCCCAGAAGCGCTTATACTCTAGGCTCGCGACCTGGGCAGGCTCTACGAACAGGCTGTGGTGCTTGCCTTTGGCCTCCGCCAGCGTGTAGCCGAGCGCATCCAGGAATTTCTGATTAGCCGTCAGCACCGTCCCGTCGAGGCCAAACTCGATTACCGCCTGGGCCTTCTGGATCGCCGCGACCTGCCCGGCAAGGTTAGCGAATTCCAATTTCTGCGCGGTCACATTCGTGGCGAACTTCACCACTTTGAACGGCTTGCCGTCGCGCCCAAGGATCGGATTGTACGATGCTTCGATCCAGACCTCTTTGCCGCCCTTGCCGACCCGCTTGAACTGCGCCGCCTGGTACTTGCCCTCACGCAGATCCTGCCAGAACCGCTTATATTCGGGATCCGTTGCGTAGGCAGGCTCGACGAACTGGCTGTGGTGCTTGCACTTGATTTCCGCAAGCGTGTAGCCAAGCGCGTCAAGAAATTTCTGGTTGGCCGTCAGCACGATGCCGTTAAGGTCAAACTCGATGATCGCCTGCGAGCGATCGAGCGCGGCCAATGTCATCGCCGCTGCGCCAGTGGATTCAGAGCGTCCGAAATTAAACACGCTTGCGATTCCTAACATTTAATAGGTGTGCGTCCCCCGAGCAAAAAAGCGTCCACTACGGTCCCAAATCCCGCGCCGCTGTCCTGAACAGACTACCTTGGCGCCGCAGATCAACCGCCCGCGTGCCTGCTGACCGCGATTATAGATGCCCATCGTTACAGACCGGTTAACGCGCCGGAATTCTCGACGGCGTCTCCGGCCAATGTTCGCCCGCTTCGGTTGCCAACCCCCACGACGTTGCCTTTGGCGCGAATCAGCTCAGCAGACCACGCTGACAAACCTGTCGGCCGGGTGTAGACCGCCCTTAACGTCCGCAACGTGAGGCAGTCACCATGCCCGACAGCATTTCCCCCTATGGCGACACCCTGATCATCGACATGATCCGCCGCTTCTCCCAGGAACGACTGGCGCCCCTGGCGGCGGAGCGCGAGAAGCAGAAGCGCATCGAACCAGAGATCATCGCCGAACTCGGTGAGTTGGGCGTGTTCGGCGCCACCACGCCGGCGGAATGGGACGGCAGTGAGATCGACCCCGTCACCTATGCCATGCTGCTGGAGGAGATCGCGGCCGGCGATGGTTCCGTCTCCACAATGGTCTCCGTGCATAATTCGCCGACCTGTATCGTGGTGAACAACTACGGCGACAACGCCCAGAAGGACCGCTGGCTGCGCAAACTGGCGACCGGCGAACATGTCGGGTCGTTCGGCCTGACCGAACCGCAGGCGGGGTCCGATGCGTCGAACCTCAAGACCCGAGCGGTGAAAAAGGGTGACCGGTACATCATCAACGGCGCCAAGCAGTTCATCAGCAACGCCGCCCACCCCGGCAGCCTGGTATTCTTCGCGGTGACCGATCCCGGGGCCGGCAAGAAGGGCCTGTCCTGCTTCGTCATCGACAAGACCCATCCCGGCTTCTCCATCTCGCGGACCGAGGAAAAGCTCGGCCAGAAGGCCTCCGACACCTGCGCCCTGTCGTTCGAGGACATGGAGGTGCCGGAAGACCAGCGCATCGGTGCCGAGGGCGAGGGCTACAAGATCGCCCTGTCCACCCTGGAAAGCGGCCGCATCGGCATCGCCGCCCAAAGCGTCGGCATGGCTCGCGCGGCGTTGGAATACGCCATCGGCTATGCCCGCGAGCGCAAGGCGTTCGGCGGCGCGATCATCGATTTCCAGGCCGTCGGCTTCCGCCTGGCCGATGCGAAGACCCGCCTGGAGGCAGCCCGCCAACTGACGCTGTACGCCGCACGCCTGAAGGCCGAGGGGCGGCCCGCGCTGGAAGCCGCCTGCATGGCCAAACTGTTCGCATCAGAAGCGGCCGAGGCGATCTGCACCGCCTCGATCCAGACGCTAGGCGGTTACGGCTTCCTCGCCGACTACCCCGTCGAGCGGATCTATCGCGACGTCCGGGTGTGCCAGATTTATGAGGGCACCTCGGATGTGCAAAAGCTGATCCTGCAACGGATGCTGTAGGACCGGTGTCGCATTCGTACTTTGCATCACGGACGGGTTCCGCCCACGACGCCAGGGCGGCACGCTGATGCTCCACCACCTGCTGCAGGGCCTGCGGAAACCGCTGACCGAGGCGCCGCCGCCGCTGGACCCGGAGCTTGAGGCAATTGCCTCCACCCTCGACCAGGTGGCCCGCGACCGGTTCGGCAGAAGCCTGTCCATCCGCCAGGTGGACGCGGGATCCTGTAACGGCTGCGAACTGGAAATCCATGCGCTGAACAACGCTTTCAACGACCTGGAGCGGTACGGCCTGCGCTTCGTCGCCTCCCCCAGGCACGCCGACGTGCTGCTGGTGACCGGACCCGTGACGAAAAACATGCGGGAGGCGCTGGAGCGCACCTGGCGTGCCACGCCGAACCCGAAATGGGTTGTTGCGGTCGGCGACTGTGGCGCCGATGGCGGCATGTTTGCCGGCAGCTACGCCGTCGTCGGCGGTGTCTCGACGGTGGTGCCGGTAGACCTGGTCATCCGCGGCTGCCCGCCCACGCCGAAACAGTTGTTGGCGGGGCTGTTGTCACTGTTCGGCAGTTAGAGCATATGTTTGATCGCATGATTCACACGCTTTGAACGTTCCCCTCGCGTTTCGTTAGCTTGGCTGACGCCAACGAAACGCTGGCCGCTCAGCGTGATCATGCTCAGGATCGGGGTGTAATTCCGGCGAACGTTTCATTTCCGAATAGAGAGACAGCGGCAACCAACGCTTCGGCACAATTCCCGACAAACTCCCCACCGCGCCAACTCACCCCAACCGGCTCTTTACCTGCGACCCGACCATGCGCCCTATATCACCTCCAAATCGATCGCCACGATCCCGGAGGTGTATCCATGGCCACAGAAGCCCGAACCACTCGCCTCGCGGTCCTGATCGACGCCGATAATGCCCCACCCCAGATCGCGCCCGGCCTGTTCGAGGAAATCGCCAAGCTCGGGGAAGCCAGCGTCCGCCGCATCTACGGCGATTTCTCCGGCACCAGGCTCAAGTCGTGGGCCGATCACCTGTCGGCACACGCCATCATCCCGCATCAGAATTTCGCCAACACGCCAGGAAAGAACGCGTCCGACATCGCCCTGGTGATCGATGCGATGGACCTGCTGCACAGTGGCCGGTTCGACGGCTTTTGCCTGGTGTCCTCGGACAGCGACTTCACCCGCCTGGCCGCGCGCATCCGGGAGCAGGGCGTCGACGTATACGGCTTCGGCGAGCAGAAGACCCCCAGCAGCTTTCGCCAAGCCTGCAAGCGGTTCTTCTACACCGAAAATCTTCTCCCACCGCCACCCGCGCCCGCCAAAGCCGCACCGCCGCCCAAACCGGCAAAGCCCGAGAAATCCGAAAAGCCGGAAGCCAAGCCTGTTCGGGTCATGGAACCCGTGAGTGCGGGGTTGGAATTGCTACACAAAGCGGTGGTCCAGCTTGCGGATGACGACGGATGGGCTCGTCTCGACACTGTCGGAACCTATATCCTGACGCTGGCGCCCGACTTCGACACCCGTTCGTACGGTCATTCAAAGCTGAGCAACCTCGTCACGAAATCGGGGCAGTTCGAAGTGCGCCGGGACGCAGCCAAGTTCATCTTCATCCGGTCCTTGCCGTTCGCCGAGAACACGCCGGACGACGGGGATGAAATACCTTTTTGACAGGACCTGCCTCCAGTTGTCCAGGCCATGAGGGACCTTCTCGACATGTCGTTTCTTCCGCTCCAGACGCTGATAGGCTTGATCGACCACTACGGTTACGCCGTGATTTTCCTCGGCCTCACGCTGGAGAGCATCGGCCTGCCGCTTCCCGGTGAGAGTCTGATGATCGGGGCCGCGCTTTACGCCGCGCAAACCCACCATCTCAATATTTTCATCCTCGTGCCGTCAGCCGCGGCCGGCGCCATCTGCGGGGACCAGATCGGCTACGTCATTGGACGTTGGATCGGCTACCGAGCACTGGCGCGATGGGGGCGGAAGATCGGGCTGACGGATGAGCGGCTGGAACTCGGGCGCTTTCTGTTCCGCAAGTATGGCGGAGCTGTCGTGTTCTTCGGCCGGTTCATCGCAATCCTGCGAACATTCGCGGCCGTCCTTGCCGGGGCGAACCGAATGCCCTGGCACTCCTTCCTGTTGTGGAATGCCCTCGGCGGAATCAGCTGGACCGCCCTCTATGGCTTCGGCGCTTACATCCTGGGTGATGCCGTCAAGCGAATAAGCGGGCCCGCGGGAATCGCAATGGCCGTTATCGGCGGGGTGGCCCTGGTGGCAGCCATCATCTTCGTCCACCGGAATGAAAACCGATTGATCGACGACGCTCGGCGGGAAATGAACCGGACGCACTGATACCAGCGGCCGGGCAATTCGACGAAGAGTCAATACTTCGGGCCGCTGGCATGAACCCGACCCGCCCGGGGCGCCGCGCGCCAGCTCGACCCGATGAATCCGGTCCAGGCAATTCCAAATGCGATTCCCCCGACTCCAGACCGGTCCCGATCGCCTCAGCGCAGAGAATCGACGATCTTGCGATAGGCCTCTTCCGGGAACGCCTTCATCGACCGGGTGCGGACATTCCCGAGTTGGCCCAGCAACAGGATAAAGCGGGCCGCCACGGCGTCGTCCGGGGCGTCATAGATGCCCACCAGATCGAATTCGCCCATCGTCATGTAAAGCTCCCGGAAATGGCCACCCATTTCCTCCAGCGTCTTCTTGGCGCCGTCGAGGCGTCGCGGACCGTCGGCAATCGCTCGAAGGCCCTGATCGGTCCAGTTGGCGAGCATGACATAGGTTGGCATGGTTCCCATCCTCCCGTGAAAACGGTGAAGAGTGCGAACCGAACGGCTGGAAACGCAAGTGTCGGCATGCCCAAGGCGGTGCCGCACAAACAGGCCGGCAACCCGACGACGACTTGCCCCTGGACCAACGGCTTCCCGTCGCATCCAAGAGCAATTTGACGCCGATGAAATGCGTCAGGCGGCCCGCAGGCCGCTTGCGCCTGGCTCAGTCCATCCCGCGATCAGTACGGCGAGTGAACCACTGTTGTGGTGGTCGATGTAGCAGGCGCTACGTAAGTGGGGGTCGCCGGGGTCACGTAAGTCGTCGACTGCTGCGGCGGAGGTGCCGGGGTCGAGACGACGCACCCGGCCAAGCTCAAAAGGCCCAACGAAAGCAATAGTGGATAGCGCATGGAGCGTTCCCTTGTGTTCTGACATTACATCAGATGGTGGGACACGTTATCATTCCGAAAGCACGTTCATGTGATACAATAATGAAACGGCAAGCGCACGTCTTCCAAAACGCACCGGCGCCAGCGGAGGTAACGAAAACCCGATAGTTTTGGATACGTTACCAACGCCGAAACGCGGAAAATCGGCCACTCGCGCTTAAACCACCATCCGCCGCCGCTGATGTTCCCGCCCGATCCGCGCCATTTCCTCGCTATGCCCCGAGATCACCCGCACCCCCTCATCCAGCCGCGCCGCGATATTCGCCGGATTGCACCCCTCCAGGAACGCGATCCCATTCCGCCGGCATGCCGCGAACACCTTGTCGCGAGCCGCCTGCATCACCGGCGGATACGGATCTCGCAACAGCTTTACCGATCCCAGCGACAGGCTCAGGTCGCCCGGCCCCATTTCCGCGAATCCCAGTCCCGGCACGGCACAGATCGCTTCCGCTTGCGCGATTCCCTCCGGACTTTCCAGCTTGACCCCCAGCAGCAGTTCACCCTGTGGGTTCAGCGGCCAGGGATCGCAGCGGTCCATATAAACGTCGCCCGGCAGTCCCCAAACCGGGGCCGCCGTGTTCTCCGACCCCCTGCCGCGGGTGCCGATACCCAGCAAACCGTCCTTCGCCCGCGGCCGAACCGCGCCATCCAGCCGAGCTTCCGGCGACGGCAGGGCCGGATCGACACCGGCGAGGTGATGCGGATAGCGGCAAGCCTCCACGAAGGCGCGGACGGCGTCGGCGGTTTCCGCCTGGCACAGCAGGATGCCATGCACCCCGCGCCCCAGGATTTGGCGGAACTGCCAGGCGTTGAACCGGACATTCGCCTCATCCGTGCCGTTCAGCGGAGCCTCGACGATCACCGCCGGCGTACGGTGACCTGATCGGGTCGGTCCGCCATCGACCAATCCGCGCATGTATTCGGCGAGGCCGGTCATGTCGAACGCGCCATGCTCCATGCCGACGTTCATGTAGTCGGCCCAGGTGCCGGCATCGGTGCGACCTTGTTCGTAGGTCAGAACGTGGCCGCTGTGCGGGCCGTCATAGTAGATCGCCTGGTTCTGCCGCAGCAGTTCGATGGCACGGTTGATCCGGTCTGCCATATGGACGTCCCCCGATTGCTTCCAGATGTAGTGTTCAACCGACGACCGAGCAGGCGTCAAGGGGAGCACCGCGGACGGCGCCCCCCCATTATCATCGTGGATTGCTTCTACGCCAGCCTCAACGGCCGGGATCGGAGAAGTCGAACATATCCATCAGGTCTCCAATCGCAGGGCTGTTCGTTGGCACGTAAGGGTTGTCACTATCCTGCAGCGGATTCGGCAGGTTATCGCGACTCCGATCCGAGATCGCCGGAAGGCCCCAGTTCTTCTCGATGAACTTGAGGATGGAGACGTGATCCGAATAGCTGTGGTTCACGTGACCGCCTTTGGTAAAGGGCGATACGACGATCAACGGGATGCGTGTGCCGTCGCCGAAGAAGTCGACCGGCTGGATATAGCCGGAGTCATAGTACCCACCGCCTTCATCGACCGTGATGAAGACCGCTGTCGTCTTCCAAAGATCAGGATTTTTCCGCAGTTCAGTGATCAGTTTTTTAGTGAACGCCTCAAAGATATCGAATCGTGATGAGGAAGGATGTCCATCGTTCACGGCGGATGGCTTGACGAATGACACTGCCGGCAGGTTGCCGGAATGCAGATCATCATAGAAATCCTGGGTGTCTTGGCTGGCAACCCCGCGCAACGCCGGGTTGGCCATAAACCGTGTCTGATAATTGAACGGGTTACAGATATTGCAGTACGTATTATTCGAGTTGGTGGGTTGTGCGACAGCTTGATTCCAACCCTCACCGAACCATGCAAAGGAAACCGCATGGTCGAGCAGATTGTCCCCGATGCTCGGTACCGACGTCGGTGGGATCGCGAACGGCGTTGTCTTGTCGACAGTGCCATCCTGGAGGTAGCCCGGATTGTAGTTGTTCAGCAGGTAGTAGTGCCCGGCGTCACAGTTTGCCTTGACTTTGGATGGAAGCGCCGCGAGGTAGTCCAGGATCGGTTTTACACCGGGCTGCGTTGAATCGGTGCATTCGCTGTAGGAGCCACCGTTGCCGGTTGTCGTGGTGCCGTAGCCGTCTTCCTTGTAAACGTTGTTTGTGTTGGTTTGCGGGTCCGGGTCCTCGATTTCCCCGGCCGGCGGTGTGGCAGCGTTCCCCTTGCCGTCACTGTACCAGATCGCATCGCCAAAACCGGCGATGATGCTGTCAAGACCGGTGCCACCCTTGGCTGGCTGATGGTAGTTGTCGCTGATGGTGTAGTCGTCGGAAAGCTTCTTGAAGTAGGGCATATCGCCCTGGGCGACATTATAGAACCCCATCGAGATTGAACCTTCGCCCGATGGCGTTACGCCGCCTGACAGCGGCCCCCCATTGGTGCCCGCACCGATGGTCGCCTCGACCCACGGGAACAGATCGTTCAGGCAACCGCTTTGATTGGCGTCCGATACGTGGCTCACCGCGCAATCCATCTGCTGCCACATTTGATAGAAGCGATGAACAGGACTGGCGGCATAGGCGTTATAGGGGATTCCTGGCGTCAACGCGTAAGGACCATCGGGAAGCTTGCTGGCGTTCGGAAGCCGCGTGTCCACCACACCGGATTTCAACCCGGTCGCCCCTTCGAGCAGCAGGTGCAGGTCGCGTGGGAGCAGGTCGCTGGTCGCGTCCTGCGCTTCCGCGATGGTGTTGAACGGGGGGCTTGTATCGCTTTTGGTTTGCGGCCCTCCGGCGGTGACCGGCGGCAAGGTCGTGTATGGACCGGTTTTGGTCGGCGCTATCTGGAAAGTGGCGCGATCGCTTGCGGTGAATTGCGCTGCCTTGGAGAAGTTCTTCCCCGGCGTTCCGTCTTCGTTGATTATGCCTTCCGAAAGAAGGTTGTTGATCGACTCACCATTCCTTGGCTCATAGGTGGCGAAGAGATGGTCGAACGACCGGTTTTCTCCATAGATGACGATCACATGCTTGATCGGGGTGGACGTGTTGTCGTCCCCGGGTTGAAGCGGAGCCGCAACCACAGCCGGCGCAACAATATTCGTCGTCAACGCAAGTAAAGCCAGAAAACTCGGTTGTTTACGACGTTTCCAAAAAACTCTCATGTTTCATCCTTTTTGTCGGCCGCCATATCTGGGGCACGGACTGATGAAGGACGGTTGTTACCGCCGCTTTACGCCGACATGACCGTTTTGTTACTCACGGGATTGTAGAATTAAAGGTGACGGCTGCTGTGGATATTCTGAAAGCAATATAATTGCTTTATCGCTTTTATTACGCTTCCGTTTCGCCGCCGGAGTGCGCCGTGACAGGAGAGCGCGTCCGAAAACAAGCACCGGATTCGGCCACCTGCATGTGCGCCGGTGTGGCACAGGATGCCGCATGCCGGCGCGCCGCCAACCGACCGGCAGTTCCGGGCGGACGCGTTTCTCACGATGACCTACGCCCGGAGTCATCCGAACCCTTGGCTGCTGGTTTGAGAACAACCGGCGCCTTGCCCCACCGCATGGCGGAGGACCGCGTCTGCTGATAAATGCCCGCGCCATGACCACCAAGCGCTCCGACCGCACCTTCGAACTTCTCGGCCGTCTCTGGCGCGAGCATCTGATCCACCACAAGGCCCGCCTTACGGCGGTCCTGGCGCTGACCCTGCTGATGGCCGGCACGACAGCGCTCTACCCCGTGGTCATCAACCACGCGTTCGACATGTTCACCGACCACGACCGCCGGATTCTGTATCAGATCCCCGCCCTCGTCCTGGTGGTGACCGGCATCAAAGCCGTCGCCCAGTACTTCCAGAACGTCCAGGTCCAGCAGATCGTGCTGCTGGTGATCCGGGAGCTTCAGGGACGCATGTTCGCCCACCTGACCCGCGCCGACCTCGCCCGCCTGGAACGCGAGGCACCCGCCCAGCTCGCCGCCCACTTCACCACCGATGCGGCAACCATCCGCGAGGCCCTCACCCGAGCCGTCAACGGCGTGGCCGACGTGGTGACGGTGGTCGGCCTCGTCGGCAGCATGATCTATCTGAACTGGCTGCTGTCGCTGATCGCGGCGGCGCTGTACCCGCTCGCCATCCTGCCGATCGAGCGGATTGGCCGGCGCGTCCGCAAAGCCTCGGGCGGGATGCAGGAGCGCGTCGGTGAAACCGCCGCCCTGCTGAACGAATCGTTCGCCCAGGCCCGCACCGTGCGCGCATACGGCCTGGAAGCCAGCGAGTCCCGCCGCGCCGAGGCCGCCTTCCAGCAGCTGTACCAATCCCTGCTGCGGATGAGCAAAAGCCGCTCCCGCGTGGATCCGGTGCTCGAAGTCCTAGGCGGCGCCGCGGTCGCCGCGGTCATCGGCTTCGAGGGCTGGCGGGCCGCCGTCAGCGAACACGCTTTGGGCGATTTTACCGGATTCGTCGCCGCCCTGCTGATCGCTGCCCGCCCGCTGCGTGCTTTGGGATCGTTGAACGCCGCGCTGCAGGAGGGTCTGGCCGGCATGGTCCGCGTCTTCGTCATCATCGACGAACAGCCCACCATCAAGGATGCACCCGGCGCCGTCCCGTTGCCCCCAGGCACCGGCCACGTGATCTTCGACGACGTCCGTTTCGTCTACCCGGACGGCCGGACCGGCCTCTCCGGCCTCAGCTTCGAGGCCCTGCCCGGCACCACGGTGGCATTGGTCGGACCGTCCGGAGGCGGCAAATCAACCGCCCTGGCCCTGATCCCCCGCCTGAACGACGCAACCGCCGGCGCGGTCCGGATCGATGGGGCCGATGTACGCGCCGTCACCCTCTCCAGCCTGCGAGACAGCATCGCCTATGTCGGCCAGGACGCCCTGCTGTTCGACGACACAGTCGCTGCAAACATCGCCATGGGCCGCCCGGGCGCCCCGCAAGCCGAAATCGAGGCCGCCGCCGAGGCCGCCGCCGCCGCCGACTTCATCGCCGCCCTTCCGCTCGGTTATGACACCGTCGTCGGCCAAGGCGGCCAGCGGCTGTCGGGCGGCCAGCGCCAGCGTGTCGCATTGGCTCGTGCCCTGCTGCGCAACCCGCGCATCCTGCTGCTGGACGAGGCGACCAGCGCACTCGACACCGAAAGCGAGTCCGCCGTGCAGACCGCGCTGGCCAGATTGCGCCAGGGCCGCACCACCATCGTCATCGCCCATCGCCTTTCCACCGTGCGCGACGCCGATCTGGTCGTGGCGCTGGCCGATGGTCGCGCCCAGGAAAGCGGCACCCATGCCGGGTTGATGGAGCAGGATGGGCTCTACGCGCGCCTGGTACGGAGCCAGAGCCTGCTCAGCGTGTGATTGCCCGGGCCGCCGGTATCCGCCATCGATGCTCCAGCAGGTTCACTTTCCGTTGCCCTTCGTGGCCCTCGTTCTTCTCCCAAATTGAAATGAAGGAAGAGTCAACGAACACGGTGTTGATACCGACCCACCTTCCGGTTCCCGGCCTAACCCAAGCGTTTCATCGGCACGCGACTACGGCAGTCGCTCGCACGACCACTCCGATCGCCGGCATCTGACGTTCCGCCGATTACCCGTGCGCACCGACGCAAGATCACACCGGCAGGATATCGTCCTTCGTCTCCCGCCCCAACGCCATCGCCACGATCGCCAGTGCCGCGAACCCGGTGATCGCCGCGGTCGCGAGCGCGAAATTCCCGCCGAACGGAACCACCAGCAATCCCGCCACCAGCGGCCCGAAGCTGGTGACCAGGCGTCCTGTCCCGCTGCAGAACGACACCGCCGTCGCCCGCACATGCGTCGGGAACAGCTCGGGCAAATACACCGCCAACCCGGCGAAAATCCCGAACACCGAGAACCCGAAGAACGGCAGCACGAACGGATACAGGCTGTAGTCCTGCAACACCACGTACAGGATCAGCCCGGACACCAAAGTCCCGCTGCTGTACAACGCATTCGCGCCACGCCGCCCGATCGCATCGGCAATGAACCCATAGGCCGCCTGGCCCAGCATCCCGCCGATCCCGAACAGGATCATGCCATGTCCGACGAACGGCACCGCCGCCGCGCCGGAGATCCCGCTCCGCCCCAACATCTGCACCTGGATCGTCGGCAGCCACACGTTGCTCGGCCAGATCCCCAGCAACGCGCCCAGCGAGAACAGCACCCCAACCATCGTGTTGTAACGATTCTCCCGATTGAACAACTGCTTCGGCGCGAACCCGAGGAACCTGCGCTCCTCCACGCTGATCGCCGCCACCGATTTCAGCGCCCGCGCCTTCAGTTCCTGACGACGCGCATAAACCGCCTTGAACCGTTCGGGTTCCTCCATGCCACGGCGCAGCGCCAGCAGGATCAGCGCCGGCACCGCCCCGGCGAACAACGGGTAACGCCAGCCGTAAGGACCGAACCAGGCATACAGTTGGCCGCCGAAGATGCTGCCGAAGGACGCGCCGGTCATCATGAAGCCCAGCATCCGCGCCCGCGGCAGGTCGGCAAACGCCTCGGCCACCAGCGGGATGCCGACGACGAACTCCGCCCCGGTTCCGACGCCGGCGAGGAAGCGGCAGATGCCGAACACCAGCGTGTTTGGCGACAAGCCTTGCAGAGCGGTGAAGATTGCCACCATCACGACGCTCAGCGTCAGGGTTCGGATACGGCCGATATAATCCCCGACAACCCCGAAGCACATACCCCCGAGTTCCCAGCCCATCAGCCCGACCATGCTGAGCAGACCGCCGACGCGGCCGATATCGCCGACCGACGGATTGCCGCCAAGCAGCTCACCCAGGGCCGGGCGCAGGACAACGGCGAACAGGTTGAAGTCGGTGTTGTCCAGTGCCCAACCAAACCAGGCCAGCAGCAGGACTCGCCACTGGTAGCTGGTGATGTCGCGCAACCAGCCACGCCCAGCCGCCATTCCGTTGTTCGGCATTGATTCCCCCCACAGGCCTTGCTTTGCCCACAGGCTTGTTCGCCTGCCCCCGTCTGTCAATCGGACCGTGAGTCGGTCGGTCCGACGCCGATCCGAACGATTAACGTCTCATTAACCCAACCCGCCCTAATACGGAGCACGACCATCTACTCGGACGGCCCGGAGCACCACCCGATCAATGACTCAGGACGACGGCAAGCCCCGTTCATCGGATCGCCACGACGAACCGGACGATATCGCGGCGCAAGCGGCGATGTTCCGGCTCATGGTCGAGAACTCCGTCGATGTGATCATTCGCTACGACGCATCGCTGAACCGCGTCTATATCTCCCCCTCCTCGCTCGAAATACTGGGGTACGCACCGGAGGAGATGATGGGTGGCTACGCATCCAAGCTGATCCATCCCGATGACTTCGCCCAGACCGACACGGCGTTCCGCATGTTCGGCCCGGCCCAGCCGAATTTCAACCTCACGTTCAGGGCGATCCGCAAGGACGGCCGCGTCATCTGGGTCGAGGCGCGGTATCGCTACCTGCCCGGGGATGGCGGCGCGCTGGCAGTCATGCGTGACGTCACCGAACGGCGACACGTCGAAACCGTGCTGGCGGAAGCCAATGAAACGCTTGAGGCCGCCAACCGCATCCTGCGGACCCTGGCCCAACAGGACGGCTTGACCGGGCTCGCCAATCGTCGCCGCTTCGACGAGGTGCTGGAGCAGGAGTTTCGCCGCGCACGCAGGCAAGGCCGCTGGCTGAGCGTCCTGCTGCTGGATGCAGATCGTTTCAAGGCTTACAATGACCACTATGGCCATCTCGCCGGCGACGAATGCCTGCGCCGGATCAGCCGAGGAATCGAAGGCGCTTTACGGCGGCCCAGCGATCACGCCGCCCGATTCGGCGGTGAGGAGTTCGTCGTGCTGCTGCCTGACACCGACGCGGACGGCGCCCTGCTCGTCGCTGAGCAGATCCGCGCGGCGACCTCCGCCCTGGGGATCGAGCACCTTGGCAGCGCCCATGGGACCGTCACGGTCAGTATCGGCATCAGTTCGCTGACCCCATTCAGCAGCGACGAGAATCCTGATCAACTGATCGCCGCCGCCGACCAGGCGTTGTATCGGGCCAAGGCACAGGGTCGTAACCGTGTCGCCAGCCAGGAAGTCGATGGCCAGGCGGTCGATGGCCAGGCGGTCGATGGCCAGCGGGTCGATGGCCAGCGGGTCGATGTATTGACCGAGGCACGCTAACCTCCGTAGTGCGTGGCAGACGCAACGGAGACGACCATGGCAGAAGAAGCGACGCAGGCATTGGCGGCGTATGCGGCGACCCTCGACGTCGATGCGCTGCCCGACATGGTGCGTTCGGCGTGCAAGAACCTGCTGCTGGACGCACTCGCCTGCGCCGTCGCCGGCCATGCGGGCGAGGAAACGCCCCAGGTGGCCGCATTCGCCGCCGCTCTGGCCCCCGGCGCCGATACCAGCATCATCGGCGGCGAACGCGCATCGCTGACCGGTGCGACCATCCTGAACGCGTTCCTGATCACCGCCGTAACCATGTGCGACGCCCATCGAGCCACGCTGACGCACGTCACGCCGGAGGTTGTGCCCCCCGCGCTGGCGATCGCCGAACGCGACAACCGGTCCGGGCGTGACCTGCTGGCGGCTTTGGCGGCAGGGTTCGAGGTCACCACGCGCATCGGCATCGGCCTCGATTTCCCTGTCTTCCGATCCAAGGGGTTTCACGGGCCCGGAGTCCTTGGCCCGTTTGGCGCCGCCGCCGCCGCCGGTCGCCTGCTGGGGTTTGACGCCACCACCATGGCACGCGGTTTCGGCCTCGCCGGCAGCCAGGCGGCAGGCACCTTCGCGGCCTGGGGAACGCCGACCGTCAAATTCCACCAGTGCCGAGGCGCATTGTCCGGCCTGATCGCGGCGCTGCTGGCGCAGCAAGGATTTGTGGCAAAACCCGACTTCCTCACCTGCCCCGACGGCGGCCTGTTCAGTGCCTACTCGGACGGCGGCCACCCTGAACGCGTCACCGCCGATCTGGGCAGTCGATGGGAACTGCAAGAGATCGCACTGCGCCCCTGGCCCGCCGCGGCTGCCATCCAGGGCATGATTTCGGCGTTGTTCGATCTGCTGGAGCAGCATGCATTCCTGGCCGCCGACGTCAGCCGGGTGCGTGTCGGGCTGGGCCAGCGCGCGTTCGACATGCATGGTGGCTACGCGACCTGGTCCGGGAAATTCCAGGCCATGCTGTCGGCACATTACGCCGCGGCGGCCGTGCTGCACGACCGTGACCTGTCACTGCATCAGTTCGAACCCGAACGGTATGAGGCGCCCGAACTGGTCCGGTTCGCGGCCGAACGGGTAAGCGCGGTGCTCGATCCCGGACTGTCGGGTCCGGCGGCCACGGTCGAGGTGATCCTGTCCAACGGGACAACGTTCACCGCGCGCTGCACCCACACCAGAGGCTCACCGGAGAACCCGCTGACGATGGCACAGGTGGAGGCGAAGTTCCGCCGCTATGCCGCGCCTCGGCTGAGCGCAGCTCAGGTGGAAGCGGTGATCCAGGCGGTCGCGGGGCTTGAGCAGGTTGCCTCGGTGCGCGATCTCATGCGCCAGCTGCGCCCCGCCGCCTCCTGAGCCGCGGGCCATCGCCAGTTGCGTCTGCGGATGGGCATTCGCCCGCGACATCAACACAGATTTAGCGGATTAAGCCACCGATCACACCGACCCTAAATGGACGGCGCGAAGCGCCCAACCCCCTTCCTGCCGGCCGCGCGGGGTATGGCGCAAGACCCATGACGACGCCCTTACTATCCCTCTAATCTGTGCTCTTAATCCGTGAAAATCTGTGTCA
>JAQGHW010000697.1 GCA_028291505.1 Rhodopila sp.
CGATCTCCGACATATAGGCCATGCCGCGGCGGACACGCTTGTCGGTGCGCCAGGTGGTCACGTCGTCGGGGTCGAGCCGCACGGAACCCTTCCATGCCGGCAGCAGGCCGACGATCACTTTCAGCAACGTCGTCTTACCCGCGCCATTCGCGCCCAGCAGCACAACGCTTTCCTTGGCGTGCACGTCCAGACCGGCGCCCCAAAGGACCTGGACCCGCCCGTAACCAGCCTCGATGCCCGTGGCGCGCATGACGGACGGAACCGTGTCACCCATGGTGGCCGCCCCCAAGGAACACCCGAATCACCTCCGGGTCGCGGGTCGCATCGGCTAACGTTCCGCCAAAGAACTCTTTTCCGGCGGCCATCACGACGACGCGGTCGGTGACCTTGTCGATGAACCCCATCAGGTGCTCCACCACCAGCAACGCCATGCCGCCATCCGCCAGCACGCGCAGGCGGTCCGCCATGCGCGACAACTCCGCCGGGTTCAACCCGGCCGCGAGTTCGTCCACCAGCAGCAGCCGTGGTTCGGTCGCCATTGCACGGGCGAGATCGAGCGTCTTTTGTTGCGCGCTGTACAACTCCGCTGCCGGCCGTTGAGCGTACCGATCCAGTTCCAGCAGCGCCAGCAGCGCGTCGATGTCGAAGCCGGGCCGGGGATCGCCGTAATGCGCGGCAACCTCGATATTTTCGCGCACGGTCAGCGACAGGAACGGCCGCGGTGATTGGAAAGTCCGGTTGATCCCCGCCTTCACCAACCGGTGCGACTTTTTCCCGATGATAGAGCGGCCGTCATACGTCACCGAACCACCGTCCGCTGCGTACAGGCCGCAGATGACGTTGATGCAGGTGGTCTTGCCCGACCCGTTCGGCCCGACAAGTCCCAAGACCTCCCCCGGATTCAGATGGAAGCTGACCCCGTCCAGCGCTCGGAATCCACCGAAACGTTTGACCAGGCCTTCAACGTTGAGCAGAGGGTCAGGGGACACGGATGCCTCGGCTGGTCAGCAGGGATACCAGGCCATTCGGCAGGAACAGCACCAGCAGCACGATCAGCGCGCCATAGGTGAACTGGAAATACTGCGGCACCGCGATACCGATGACGTTGTAGATGCCGTACAGGATGAACACGCCGAGCAGCGGCCCGCATAGGGTCGTTGCTCCCCCGAAGAGCAGGAAGACGGTGGAGAAGATCGATACGCTCAGGTCGAACGCGGTGTCCGGATAGAACACCGAAATGTGCCAGGCGAACACGCCGCCCACCAGGCCGGCGACCAAGGCTGACAGCAGCCACGCGATGGTGCGGCCGCGGACGACGGACACGCCGGCCATGGCGGCACTGACGGAATCGTCTCGGATCGCCTGCAACGACATCCCGAAGCGCGAGTTCCGCAGCCACACCACCAGCAACAGCGTGCCGGCCAGGATCGCCAGCGCGGTGTAGTAGGAGAACGCCGGCGCGAAGACGTCTGACAGCGAGACGCCGTATGGACCTTTGGTGATGTTCTCCAGGTCGGGATTCGCAACGATCTCATACACCGCCTGGGCGGCGGCCATGCTGGCGATGGCGAAATAGGCGCCGGACAAACGCAGCAACGGCAGCAGGATCACGGCCAGGACTAACGCGGCGCCGGCGGCGGCGGCCATTCCGACCATTGCCGGAACGTGCAGGTGCATCACCACCAAGGAAAATCCGTAGGCTCCGGCGCCATAAAACCCGACGTAACCGAACGGCAGGTAGCCGGTGAAGCCGTATATGATGTTCAGGCCTTGCGCCAAGGCGAGGAACACGACGAAGTTGAACAGCATCAGCTCGTTGGAGTAGACGCCGCGCATGACGCCCATGCCGATGACCACGGCGGCGGCGATGCAAGTGTCCAGGACGACGCGCCTGATCAGCCGGTTGCGGGCTTCCGACGCGGTGTCAGGCACGCCGCACCTTCCTTCCCAGTATCCCCTCGGGACGGACCAGTAACACGGCAATCAGCAAAAGATTCGGCAACAGATTGGCCCACGAACTGAGGTAGGTCTGCATCAGCATCAGCGACACGCCGTAGATAATTCCGCCGAGCAAGGTGCCGAGTGGATTCCCGAGCGTGCCGACGACGATGACGGCGAAGGCGGTGATGTTGATCGCGACGCCCATGTTGGGGGTGATGCTGCCCAGGATGAACGGCGCGAACACCCCGGCGACTCCGGCCAGGGCGATGCTGATGCCGAATGCCACGGCCGAAACGAAATTGACATCGATCCCGGTCGCCAGCGCCTCATCCCGGCTAACCATCACCGCTCGGGTCAGCGTCCCCAGCCGCGTACGATACAAATATAGATACACCAGCAGAACGGCGATTCCGCTGGCAGCGGCGCTGAAGATCCAGGCCTTGGGCAATCGGGTACCCAGCAGGATCATTGGCCCGACGCCAAGCAAGCGCGGCGGCAATGAACGTTCGGTGGCGCCCAGGCCGATCGTCGTGACAGCCTCGATCATCTGCGACAGACCGAAGAACAGGATCAGCGACAGCATCTCCGAATCGCGGGAACGCAGCAGGCGGGGGACGACCAGGTAATAGACGGGCAGACCGACCAACACGAAGACGACGATCACCAGCAGCGCGGAAACCAACGGATGCAGGCCGAAGCTGGAGAAAAGCCACCAGGCGGCGATGCCACCCAGCATCAGGAAGTCGCCGTGCGCCAGGTTGACGATGCGCATGACGCCGAACACCAGGTTCAGACCGAGTCCGACCAGCGTGTAGTATAGGCCGAACACCACGCCTGCAACGATAGCACCGGTCAGCATGTGGGGCAGGCTCGCTGTCGCCGCACTTGTGCGGGTTGTGTCACTTACCCAGAACTGCCTTGCCCTTGGCCAGGTCGGGTGGATAGACGGCGACCAGGTCCAGTTCCTCTTTTCCTCCGGCCGGCTGCAACTGGCCCAGCGGCGTCACCTCCCCGATCTGGGCGCCGTCCTTGCGCAGGACGAACGTGGAATCCAGCGTCTTCAACTGGCCTGACAGCCCGAAGACGGCATCATGGATGTCCATCTGATCCAGCGATTTCGTGCTCGCCAGCGTCCGATCGATCACCAGTCCGGCCATGTATCCGTAGACCGCGTTGGCGCCGAACGCCACGTTCGACCCGACGGGATATTTCTTCAACCAGGCGTCGTGGAACTCGGTCAGGTTCATGCCGAAATTCGGCGTATACTCGTAGTTGGACGCGGGGACATAGCTGAAGATGTTGGTCATCGCGGAGATACCGACGTTCTTCTCGATCTCTTCCTTTTCGGTGCCGGCATAGATCGTGAAGACGAAGCGGAACTGGCTGCCACTGTCCTGAAGGTTGCGCAGGAAAGCGATATCGTTGCCGACGTAACCAAGTTCCAACACCGCGTCGGGGTTGAGCGCGGCGATATTGTTGATCAGCACAGTATAGTTAGAGGTACTGGTCGGCACGCCCTGGTAGTAGACGACCTTGACCTTGCCATCCCTCTCAAAGAAGCCCTTCAGGGCCGCCGCCTGGGTGCCGGTGAAATCGTTGGTGGAATACAGGATCGCCACCGTCTTGATGCCCTGCTTGGCGCCCTCATCGGCCAGATAGTCAGAGATGTAGTGCGGCCAGATGGTCGACACCGGGTCCGCCATCAACGCGATATACGGGTTGTCATCGGTAAAGAACGCCGCACCGGTCCCGGAGACATCGAACAGGAACTGCTTGTGTTCCTTGGCGATCGGCACACCGACCGATGTCAGCACCGATCCTGAATCGGCGACCAGCAGATCGACATGGTCCTGGGTGATCAGCTGGTTGTACAGTGTTGCCGCGGTCGCCGTGCTGCTCTGGTCGTCATAGGCGATCAGCTTGATGGGGATCTTCTTGCCGAACGCCTTCACCTCGGCGCCGCCACTGGCGTTGACCTGGTCGACCCACAGCTTGAACCCATCGAACACCGGCATGGAGATGCTGGCGTAGGGTCCCGAACTGGCATACAGCGCGCCGATCTTGATCTCGGTGGGGGCGGCGGGTTGGGCGTTTGCCGGACCGGCGGCGGCGGCGATGCACAGCAACCCGAGTGCCAGGGCCTTAGACCTCATCAACGTATCCTTCCTACATCATACCGTAACGATCTGGTCCGTTCGGCATGACGATTGTCTATTCCAGAGTCACAGCCAGCCGCTTGCGCAACAAGCCGCGGCGGCATGTGATACACGCACCCTACCCCTGTCAATCGCCAGTCCAGGCCCGCTATGGACCAACCGCCGGTTTTGCCGCACGCTACGGTTTTTCCGGGGATACGGCACATGACCCATCGTCCGACCGTCTATGGTACGCGACACGCGATATCGGCCGGCCATTATCTCGCGGCCTCGGCTGGATTTTCGATCCTGGAGGCTGGCGGGAACGCGATCGATGCCGGGGTCGCGGCGGGGATCGCGCTGGGCGTGCTGCAACCCGACCTGGTCAACTTCGCCGGCGTGGCGCCGATCCTGATCCGGCTGGCCGATGGCACGTTCGAGAGCATCGCCGGGCTGGGTTGGTGGCCGAAGACGATCCCGGCCGATCTGTTCATGCGGGAACACGGGGGCAAGATCCCCGACGGCGTCCTGCGCACCGTGGTGCCGGCGGCGCCAGACGCGTGGATCACCGCGTTGCGCCGGCATGGCACGATGCGGTTTGCCGACGTCGCAGCCTCCGCCATCCGGTTTGCGGCGGATGGATTTGCCGTCTACCCGCTGCTGGAGCGCTCGATCGGGTCGCACGCGGCGGAGTATCGGCGCTGGGCGTCAAACACCGCGGTGTTTCTGCCTGGTGGACGGGTGCCGAAGACCGGCGAAAAGTTCGTGCAGACGGACCTGGCTCGGACCATCCAGTTCATGGCCGATCAAGATCGTGCCGCTGGACCGGACCGGTTGGCCGGCCTGGATGCCGCGCATCATGCCTTCTACCGTGGCGACATCGCCCGCGCGATCGTGCGCTTCCAGGAGGAGCAAGGCGGCTATCTGTCGATGGAGGATCTGGCCGGGTACGGTTCCGCTATCGAACCGGTGGTGCGCAGGAAGTGGCGCGGGCATGAACTGGTCACATGCGGGGCGTGGTGCCAGGGACCGGCGCTGCAACAGGCGCTGGCATTGGTGGAGCAGGTCGGCATCGACGGCCTGGCGCACAACTCGGCCGATTATCTGCACCGGATCGTCGAGTGCCTGAATTTGGCGCTGGCGGACCGGGAACATTATTTCGGCGATCCTAAGTTCGTCGACGTGCCGGTGGATTGGTTGCTCGATCCTGCAACGATCGCTCGGCGCGCCGCTTCAGTACGTGATGACCGAGCGTTCGGGCAGATGCCGGCGCCGCTGGATGTGCCGAACCGGTCGTTTCTTGGTTCGGACGCCGATCTACCGAAGGTGGAGGCGGATACGTCTTACTGCTGCGTTGTCGATCGCTGGGGCAACGCGTTCAGCGCCACGCCGTCGGACGGATCCGGCAACGTTCCGGTGGTGCCGGGGCTGGGGATCACGCCGTCGGGCCGAGGCTCCCAAAGCCGGCCCGACCCGCGGCACCCAGCCGGGGTGGCACCGGGCAAGCGGCCTCGGCTGACGCCCAATCCTGCGATGATGGTGACCGAGGCCGGTGGTGTAATGCCGTTGGGGACTCCGGGCGGCGATGTGCAGATCCAGGCGATGCTGCAGGTCGTGCTGAACATCATGCATTTCGGCATGGACCCGCAAAGCGCGATCGAAGCGCCCCGGGTCGCGTCCTATTCGTTTCCATCCTCGTTCGCCCCGTTCGAGTATTTCCCCGGGCGGTTGGCGGTCGAAGGCCGGATCGATCAGGCAACACGGGATGATCTGGCGGCCCGCGGACACACGATCCAGGACTGGGCGGAATGGACGTGGCTGGCGGGTTCGGTGGAGGCGATTCTGACCGACCCGGCAAGCGGATTGATCGGCGGCGGGGCTGATCCGCGCCGGCCGGCTTACGCCATTGCGATTTAAGGGAGGGGTCCGGCACCGATATATCCCTGACGGTCAAGTAAACGCCGTCAACATCTCCCACAGCCCATCCGCACCATTGGCGCAGGCATAACCCCCCACGCGCGCCGCCCATTCCGGGTCCGACCCGAACTCCTCCCGCCATGACCACAGCCGGCGGGTGGACAGTTGCAGCGCGTATTCCTTGGTGAAGCCGATCGCGCCATGCACCTGATGCGCGATCTCACAGGCCAGTGTTGCCGCCTCGCCAACCCGGGTCTTGGCGATCGCGATCAGGAACGTTTCACGTTCGGCATCGGTTTTACCGAGCGCCTCGATCCCCAGGTTGGCTGCCGCGACCGCCGCGGCGGTCTGACCCGCCAGCACCGCCAGGTTCTGCTGCACTGCCTGGAATTTGGAGATCGGGCGGCCGAACTGCACCCGCTCCTGCGCGTAATTCACCGCAAGATCCATCGCGCGTTCCAATGCGCCGGACATCATCGTCGCCCGCGCCAACGCCCCTCGGCGGTACAGGGCACCGCGCGAGACGCCACGGCCCAGCGATCCCACTGCGTCGGCGGACAGGCGGACGCGGCTGAAGGCCAGCGTGTCCCGCGACTCATTGGCGATGTTCTTGCCGGGTGTGACCTCGGCGGCGCCGGTGCCTTCCAGGGCCACCGCCATCTCCCCATCCGGGCCATCCGCGATCAGCACCGTCTGCGCCACGTGCGACGCATAGGGAATCCGGGAAACCTTGCCCGACAGCCGCCAACCGTTGCCGTCACGCACCACGGTCAGGCGGTCGGCGCCCCGCACCGGCCCCACGGTCATCGGCCCGTCGGAAAGTTCCAGGCCGGCACTGGCGGCGATCCATCCGGCCAACATCGTTTCGGCCAACGGCAGCGGAGCGGAGAACCGGCCCGCCACACGCAACACGGCGAACAGGTCCGACCATTCCGCATCCGAACCACCCGCCGATTCCGGTAGCGCGGCCAGCGGCACGCC
>JAQGHW010000946.1 GCA_028291505.1 Rhodopila sp.
ATCGACGCGGCCGGCTGTCGTGGCCTGCGGCGGGGCGGCGCGACGGTGTCTGAAAAGCACACCAATTTCCTGATCAACACTGGTGGTGCGACGGCGGCCGACATCGAAGGCCTGGGCGAAGAAGTCCGCCGCCGGGTGCTGGCCGCGACCGGTGTCACGCTGGAATGGGAAATCCGACGCATCGGCATCCCCGCCGGCAGACCGGAAGTCGTTTCGGCAGCCGCGAGGGGGGACATGCCATGACCCGGGTGGTGGTCCTGTATGGCGGCATCTCCGCCGAACGCGAGGTCAGCCTGTCCACCGGCATCCAGGTGATCGCGGCACTGCGCGAGGCTGGTTTCAATGTCGATCCGGTCGACGCCGGTCAGGACCTGGGCGCGGTCATCGCGGCGCTGACGCCGAAACCCGACGCTGTGTTCAACGCGTTGCACGGTCGTTTCGGTGAAGACGGCGCGATCCAGGGCGTGCTGGACTGGCTTGGCATTCCGTACACCCATTCCGGTGTCCGCGCCTCGGCGCTGGCGATGGACAAGCAGGCGGCAAAAGCCCTGTTCGTGTCGGCCGGTTTGCCGGTCGCCTCCGGCCGCATGGTTTCGATCGAGGAGCTGGAAGCCGGCGATCCGATGCCGCTGCCCTACGTCGTGAAACCGGTGAACGAGGGATCGTCGGTCGGCGTGACTTTCGTGCGCGGCGGCGACAACCGGCGGGCCCAGATCGCGCAAAGTTGGACGTTCGGTTCGGCCGCGCTGGTGGAAGAATACATTCCGGGGCGGGAACTGACTGTCGGTGTGCTTGACGATCGCGCGCTGGCGGTCACCGAGATTCGTGCGGTCGCCGGCTCATTCTACGATTACGAATCGAAATATGCCGATGGCGGTTCGCGCCACATCATTCCGGCAGGGATTCATCCCGAGGCGTATGCCCGAGCGATGGAGGTTGCGGTGGGGGCGCATCGGGCGCTGGGTTGCCGGGGGGCCACGCGCTGCGACTTTCGTTACGACGTCACCGCAGGCGAACCAGGCCGGCTGGTGCTGCTGGAGATCAATACGCAGCCTGGGCTGACCCCGACATCGCTGCTGCCGGAGCAGGCGGCGTATCGCGGAATGAGTTTTTCGAAGCTGTGCGCCTGGATGGTGGAGAACGCAGCATGCCGCGCGTGACACGCTCGCCGCGCAATTCGGTCAAGGACCGGCCTTCGGGGTGGCGCCTGGCGCTGCGCCGCCAACGCCGCCTGTTGCGGCCGGCGGGCTGGCTCGCCTGTGCCTCGGTCGTTGCGCTGCTGGTGATGTTTGTGTTCCACGCCGCCGGATCGCATACCGGATCGACCGGATCACTGACCGGCATGCGGGAGCGGATTGGTGTGGTGACCGCCGCGTCCGGCCTGCGGGTCACCGATGTGCGGATCGAGGGACGCGCCAACACGCCGGAACCGCTGTTGCGCGCGGCGATCGGCGTCAGCATCGGCGACCCCATCCTGGGCTTCTCGCTGGAGCAAACCAGGGCGCGGGTCGAAATGATCCCGTGGGTGGAGCATGCGACCGTCGAACGCCGGCTGCCGGGCACGGTTGTCATCAACCTGCAAGAGCGGCGGCCGTACGCCATTTGGCAGAATCAGGGGAAATTCGTGCTGGTCGATCGCGGCGGACAGGTCGTTGCCGATCAGGATGTTGCGCTGTTCCGGCATCTGCCGCTGATCGTGGGGCTGGGTGCGCCGGGCGCCGCCGCCGGGCTTCTCGATGCGTTGCGGGAACGGCCGGCGCTGGAGGAAAAAGTTTCGGCCAGCGTGCGCGTGGGCGAACGCCGGTGGAATCTGCGGATGACCAGCGGCACGGACGTGATGTTGCCGGAAGGGCATGAGGTCGCCGCGCTGGATCGGTTGATCCAGCTTCAGCAGGACCATGCGGTGCTGGATCGTCCGCTGGGCGCCATCGATCTGCGGCTGCCGGATCGTCTGGTGTTCCGTCCGAAGATCGAGGGCAAGGACAGCGCCGTCGCTCCGCTTATCTCAACGCCGCCCACGGTTGCCGTGGTCGCGAAAAAGCCGACCTAGGAGCACGAACGGATGGCCGATAATCCTCGTCGCGTGCTGCCGCCCACCGATACCGGTCCGCCGGAGATCGAACCGAACCGGCATCATCGTTCCGGTCCGTTCGGTGTCGTCGATATCGGCACGACCAAGATCGCCTGCCTGATCGGGCGGGTGGAAAGCGACGGCACGCTGCGGGTGCTGGGTTTTGGCTGGCAAAAGGGCAGGGGCCTGAACAGCGGCGACATCACCGACCTGGATGCCGCCGAGAAAGCCATCCGCGCGTGTGTCGGCCAGGCCGAGGACATGGCCGATACCAGGTTGCGCTCGGTCACGGTGAATTTGACCTGCGGCCAGCCCGAGTCGCGGCTGTTCAACGTGCAGTGGCCAGTCGGCGGCCGCGCGGTGACCGAGAATGATATCCGCGGCGTGCTGAATGAAGGCCGTGGCCGGGCCGAGGTCGACGGCCGCGAACCGATCCATGTATTGCCGCTGAATTTCGCAGTCGATGCGACCGACCACGTGATCGATCCGCGCGGCCTGTTCTGCTCGACGCTGAACGCCCGCCTGCACGTGATCGATGCCGCGGCCACCGCGCTGCGCACGATGGAATCCTGCATCCACCGCTGCGACCTGGAGATCGAGGACCTGGTGTCCGCTCCGCTGGCCTCTGGATTGTCCAGTCTGGTGGCGGAAGAACGCGAACTCGGCGCGACGATCATCGACATGGGTGGCGGCACGACCAGCATGGCGGTCTATGCCGACAAGCAGATGATGCACACCTCCCAGCTTCCGATCGGTGGGCTGCATGTCACCAAGGACCTGGCGATCGGCCTGT
>JAQGHW010000762.1 GCA_028291505.1 Rhodopila sp.
CATCAGATCGTCGACGCACTGATGCCGGTGCGGCGTTCATGTATCGCGTCAGCGATGCCTTGGCCGGTAGGCGAACCACCTTTACAAGCGTAACGAAACTGACCGGTCTGACTCCGCCGTTTTCCGCGGCTCGGACAATGTACGCCAAGATGCGCCATAATATGACATGATAGGACGAAATACGCCGTTTTCCGCCAAGATTGGCCAAAAAACGACAAAGAGCGGCAGCGATGGCGCCGCGGAAATCGCCCTCTTGCGATGGCGGGCCGGCGCCCCAGATGACTACAGTTGAGCAACGGCGGGACCGAGAAGGATTGAGCATGCGTGTTGCACGGCTTGGCGCCATGGATTTCCCGACAGCACTGCTGTTTCTGCTGATCGCGGCGTTCTGCTACTCGGCGTGGCTCACCTCGATCGTGTTCTGCGCGGCGAGTGGTTTGCGGCCGTTGCTGATCGCCTCTGCGACGTTCTTTCCGATTGGAGTTGTCCACGGTGTCGGAGTGTGGTTCGGCGGTTGGTGAACGTCTGTCGGTGGCGATCGGGTCAGCGGCGCATTGATAGAAATCTGACATCAGATACGACAAAGCCCCGCCATTTCTGACCGGGTTTCTTGCGGTCCTGGAAAGCTTGTCATAGCCGGCCCCGGGACCGGCTCCCGAAGGGGTCTTGCAAGCCCGGCGCGGCCCGGGAGCCGTGGGGCGGGAACCTTCACGGCGATAAGCATCCTGAACGCCGCGTCAACCGGTCAAATCCACTATGACGAGGTACTAGAGCCTGATCACGCTGAGCGGCCAGCGTTTCGTTGGCGTCAGCCAAGCTGACGAAACGTGAGGGAAACGTTCAAAGCGTGTGAATCATGCGATCAAACAAAAGGATAGAGTATTTGCAGGCTGTACCGTCAGCCTGCAAATACTCTGGCGCACCTTTGCAGGCTTAATGCGCGTTCACGTGCCCAATCGCCCATACGTAGTCAGCGACCGCCGCCAGATCGGCTTGCGAGAGCTGGATACCACCTTTCGGCGGCATCGCACCGATGTGGTTCTTCGGTTTCGGAACGCCATTCTTGATTGTCTGAGTGATTGCCTGAACGCTTCCGTCGCCCCAATCCCATTTACCACTCGTTAGGTCGGCGCCCACCGCCGTACCCTTACCGTCAGGGCTGTGACATCCCGCGCACGTTCCCCCGTCAGCTTGGCCATGGAAGATGCGATCTCCCAGCGCAACCTGGTCCGGCGATGCGCCGGGCGGTATCGGAAGTTGAGCCGAACCGGCATTCGGATGAATGCCCTCGGGCGGCACAGCTGCTGCGACCGCCGCGGCCTGGGTATTAGAAGGCGCCGGGGCCGCGGGCGCGATACCGGCAACCTTGTTGCTACCCTCGAAGGTGACGCGCCAGATGCGACCACCCTGATCGTCCGCGATATACAACGCACCATCAGGCCCAACTGCCAGACCGGTCGGACGATGCGCCGCGCGGCCAGGCTGTATGATCGCGCCGGCGAAGCCATCCGCGAAGATGACGAACGGCCCGGATGCCTTGCCCGCGGATAAAGGCTGGAACACCACGTTGTAACCGCCTTGCGGTGCCGGCGCTCGGTTCCAGGAACCGTGGAATGCAATGAAAGCGCCGTCCTTATAGGCTGATGGGAACTGGTTTCCCTCATAGATCAGCATGTCGTTGGGCGCCCAATGCGCCGGAAACGCGGCAACTGGCGCCAGTTTATTCGCGCAGACACCCACAGTCTTGCCGCGATTGCCACCATACTCCGGTGCCAGAACGAGCTTCTTCTGGTCGTAATCGTAATAGCATTCCGGCCAACCGTAGTCGCCACCTTGCTGCAAATGGACCAGTTCCTCCGCCGGCTCGTTTGCGCTCTGCATCGTTGTGTAGCCCCAGTTCTCGCCGAGTTGATCTCGGCCATGCTGGGTCGCGTAGATCCTGCCCGCGGAATCGAAGGACAGCCCCTCGCCATTGCGGATGCCAGTGGCAAAACGTTCCGCTGGCGAGAAACGTTGATCGAGCTTGTTCGCGTCATAACGCCAGGTGCCGCCTCGGGTCTCCAGCTCCGTGCAGGGATTGTCGCCAGGCACCTTCGGCATCCGGTTCTGGCTTTGGCAGGAATTGGTCGCCGACCCTAGGTCCACATACATGTTGCCCTGTTGATCGATCGCGAGAGGATGCATCGGATGATCGCCAGTAATTGGCAAACCCGATACGACCGTTTCCGCCGCTCCGGTCGGCGCGATACCGTCTTTAGGTAGCGCGTAACGCACGATGCGATCGTTAGTCTCTGCATAGAGGTAACCTTTGTAGATGGCGATTCCGGTTCCTCCGGCGTCGCCATCGGCCTTGGCCGGGCCGAAGCGGACCGTTTGGTCTGCCTGACCGTTGCCCTTGGTATCTTTCAGGGCGATCAACATCCCGCCAGGCGGCGGCGTGTCGTTGTGGTAGTACAGGCCGCTCCAGGTGTTGGCGTAGACGACGCCATTTGCGGTGACCGCCATGTGCCTGACATGACCAAGATGGTCGGCGAACACGCTGGCGCAGAAGCCGGGGGATAGTGTGATGCCGCCACTATCACCGGCGCACGCCCCTGGCCCGTTAGGCGTCGTCTGGGCAAAGGATGCTGGCCCGGTCGCCAGCAAAAGAGTCGCGATAAGGCACCCGGTGGCCTGCACCGGCCACGCCCGCCCAAAGGTCATATCAGGCTTCATCTATGCAAACCTCCTTGAAATTGATCAGGTCGTCTGCGGCCAGTGTGTTCTCAACGAACAGCTTGTTACGAGACCGATCATAGCCACGCCGACTGCAGGCGATCGCGACAACCGGGACAGCGGTTGCACACACACACACACACACACACACACACACACACACACAGAACCGCGTGACATGCTGGCACACACCGTCGCAGGCTGCGTGATTACCCGAAGATCTAGTTTCCAGACAACCCCACCGCATAAAGCTTGAAGGGAAGCTTGGGCCCTTGTCCCTTCCTCGTCGGGTCCAGCAGATAGGGGAGCTGGCCTTCAGAAACCCACGCGGTCTCCGCCACCTGGGTGACGCCGGTCGGCCCGCTGAAACCATCCTTGAGCGTATCGATAGATGCTCTGTCACCAGCAATCGTGACACGATCGACTTTGCCATCTCCTTCAATCATCAGGAACGCGTGTCCATCTTGCGTAGGGCGAATGGCATCAGTAAGTGTCGTCGGCCGCGACGACTGCAGTTTTATGATCTTTCCGGCCTTCCCGTCTTTCACCTCCACATGGAACAGCTCGCCTTTTGTGAATGTATCGACAAACAGGTTCCCGTCGCTCCCGAACGCGAGCCCGTCAAGCCCGGCGCCACTTTTTGGTGGCTCGAAAGCTGGATCGTCAGTCCAGACCTCCAGCTCGCTGCTTCCGGGCCGCAGCCGCAGGATTTGCGGCGCTAAGCTGTTGGTTGCATAGACCGACTTGTCGGGGCCGACGGCGATATCGTTGCAAAGTGTTCGCGCGCCCGGCAACCTCGCGCTGATCTTGCGTTCACCCGTTTTCAGATCAAAGCCTTTCAAGGCGCTTCCCTGATCCGAACTGGCGACCTGCACGCCCATAGCGGACAGATTATTCGAGCAGACCCAAAGCGTGTTGGAGGCCTCGTCGGCCAGCACACCCAGCGTCGAGCCGCTGCCATCGGCACCCGGCTTGATCCAGGGTTCCGCCTGCCCCGCGCCGGGGCGAACGCGCAGCACGCCACCCGTGGCAAAGCCGCCGACGTAGACGGTTCCGTCTGCCGTCGAAGTTAAACTTTCCGGATAGGCGTGATCACCAGGAAGCGTAACGACCGAAGGCGCGGCCACAGCAGCGATGCTCCAGCTAAGCGTCAGGGCCAATGCCGGCCCCATGCGGCGGGCATGAGACTTCATTGCGGATCGAGTCTGAAACATTATGTCCTTCCCATTATTGACTTCTCGACTTATTAATTCAACGACCATCCACTGTTACGTTATCATTCCCTCTCCATATTGGTTTGTCGCGATTGAGCCCGAACAGGGTGGTGACGGCGTCAGGTGTGATTCCTCGGATTCATGTCTTGAACTTTTGGATGCTCCTATGACCGCTTTCAGTTGGGCATCAACATCGCCATATACGATGGAATATAGCGTATTCCGTAAGGCCCGCTTATGGAAGCCCTCTGCCGTTGCAGTACCTGCACACTCACGCCGCGTTGACGGCTCGTTTCGGGGAACTCCGTTGAGCTCCAATCACGAGAAAGTTATTGCAGCATGCCTATCTTTCGACATCCGGCTGCTCGTCTTCGCCATGTCCCGTGCGAGGACCTGGCATTGCTTTCAGCCAACTTGGAAGGGGCGCTGTTGGGCGCGATCGAGGAAGCGGGTCTGATCGCCCCCGGACGCACCGAACGCATGGTCGAGAAAGACATCTACGCGCTCGCCGAAAATTCATTCGGCCTGCAGAAACACTGGCACAAACGGATCGTCCGTTCCGGTATCAACACGCTGTGCATCGCGGCCGACGACCCCCCAGTCCTCGAGATAGCGGTGGACGACACCGTTTTCATCGATCTGGGCCCGGTATTCGATGAGTGGGAGGCCGATGTCGGCCGCACCTACGCGCTCGGTCCAGACCCGCGCAAGCACCAGCTGTGCGCCGATCTCGAATCAATGTTCGAAAATATAAAGCAATATTTCGACGCCCACGCCGATATCACCGGCGCCGAACTCTACGCCTATGCCCAGCGTTCGGCGGAGGCAGCAGGCTGGCTGGTCGGCGAGTTCCCGCATGCCCGCATCCCGGGTGACAAGGACCATTACCGAATCAGCCCGGCCAATCCGACACGCATGCGCGATCCGGATGCCGCGGGGCAGGTGAAGCACTGGATCCTGGAGGTACACCTGGTCGACCGCGACCGCACCTTCGGTGGCTTCTACGAACGGCTGTTGGTGCCAGGCGAGTACGACACCAACCCGGGATGATTGACGCTGGCGAACGCCTGGTCGCGTGGAGCATATCGCTTCCCACTAACGCCGAAGGCAGGACAGCCGGTGCTCTTAGCCATAACGCAGCGACGTGATGGGTCGTGGCCCGCTGCCGCCAGCGTCTCGCCCTCGGCGATCCATGCAAGACCCGCATCGCGAAAAACAGAAGCGGCGGACCGCTCGACCGCGGCGGGCTTTCCCGAGCGCCGACCAATCAGCCCGCGCCAGGCGCGATCCGCTTGATTTCATCGCGCCAGTTGTGCTGCTCCTTGAAGCCGAGCACCTCTCTCGCCTTTCGATTGGACAGCGGGGCCTCATTGCCGACGAAAGGCCGTGTCACACGCACGTTCGGGCACCACCGCGCCAGGAATTGTGCTGTCGGTTGGTCCGCCGTGATCGTATCGTTGACCGCATTGAAGACCTGAAAGCCCAGCCCGTCCTTCTGCAGGCACAGATGGACGATCTGAGCGAGATCGCGGGCATCGACGTAGCTCCAGGCGTTGCGCTTGCGGGACGGGGGGTCCGCGACGAAGCCAGGAAACCGTCCATACTCATGCGGCTCGATCACATTGGCGATGCGCAGGGCGTATATATCGCCTTGAAAGCGAGCAGCAAAGGCTCGGGCAGTTCGCTCGTTCACCACCTTGGACAGGCCATAGCTGTCCATGGGATCGACGTCATAGTCCTCTTCCAGCGGAAATTGATGAAAATCCTTGTCGCCTTCCGCGAAGCAGACGCCATAGGTGGTTTCGCTCGACGCGATCACGACCTTTCGGATACCCAGCTTCATTGCGGCTTCGATGACGTTGTAGGTGCCGAGGACATTCACCCGGAATGTCTCGTTGTCTGGTTGCATCAGGATACGCGGGATAGCCGCGAAGTGAACGACTGCGTCGACCGGGCCAGGGGCCTTGCCTGCCTTCAGTCCATCAAGTCCAAAATGGCTGGTCATCGCATTGAACACCTGCGCCCCGTCCGTGACATCGCCGACCAAGGAGGGAATGGTCGGATGAGCGAAGGGCTGAAGGTCGAAATTCAGGATTTGGTATCCCTGGTTGAACAGCCATGGCAGCGCATGGCGCCCCGCCTTGCCCGTTCCTCCGGTAAACAGAATGCGTGTCGGCATGTTGCCTCCTATGGCTCTCGGGTCGTGCTCGCGCGACCGCCGGTATTGGCATCCACTTGCTGTCCGCGGTCAAATCCCATGATCGCGTTGTGTCCAAAAGGATATAACGATAGCATCGGCTTTGATAACCGCCAGCGAGGAAGCCCCGTGAAAGTCATCAAAGCGTCAAGCCGCACCACAAAGGTTGCACCGGAGGCATGGTTCACCGGAACGGTGCTGCAGGATGAGGTCGTGACGGGTTCGCCGCCGTCCAGGCTTCGTGCGTTGTCCGTATCGTTCACCCCCGGTGCTCGCACGGCCTGGCATACCCATCCTGTTGGGCAGACGCTTTATGTCCTGTACGGAACGGGCCGCGTCCAGATGGAAGGTGGCCGCCCGATCGTGCTTAATCCGGGTGACACCGTCCTGATTCCGCCTGATGTCAAACACTGGCATGGGGCGGCGCCGGATCGCCTGTTCATCCACCTCGCGATTTCCGAAGTTACTGACGACGGAGCTGGAACGAACTGGCTGGAAAAGGTTACCGATGCTGAGTATGGCGTGCCGGCCGTCGATCCTGCCTGACGGCTGCCAACGTGGAAAACCGCAGCGTCCATCAGCCTAATTCGGTCAACCAGCATCCGAAAACGGCTTCGGCCTGCCGTCGAACATTTGCGGCCATCGCGGCGGCCGCAGACCGAAGGGCCGGGACCGCAATGCCCGCACCCGCCAGTCCCTCCGGTCAACAGCAGACGCTTCGTCGCGTTCACGCGGCACCCCATTGCAAATGCCCCGGCAAGGCGTACCGGTACAAAAAGCGCTATGTTAGTATGGGAATAACGACCCGAAACGCAAATGAAAGAAGCGCCATAACGCATACCCGACGGCTGCGCGCGGGGTCTCCGCGGGTGCCGACGCAACAAATTGACTCGGGGTAGTGGCCCTATATACGATGGGATATAACGCTGGGAACGCCTGACGGCGCACGACACAACCTTTTGGGAGGACGCCATGGAACGCTTCAATCTACTGATCGATGGCAGGATGGTGGCCGGCGATCAGACCATGCCGGTCATCAATCCAGCGACCGAGGAAGC
>JAQGHW010000768.1 GCA_028291505.1 Rhodopila sp.
GAACATGAGCCTGCGGCGTGCGAAGGTGCTTACCGTGTCGCAAGGGGTCGTGGCGACCTATGTCCACGCGGCACTCAAGCCCGGCCTGGGCACGATCGGCGTCCTCGCGGCCATCGAAGGCCCGGGCGAGTTCGCGACGCTGGAAACCCTCGGTCGCCAGGTTGGCATGCATATCGCCCACAGCCGCCCGGAAGCGCTCGACATCGACGCGGTGGATCCGGCCGCCTTGGAGCGGGAGCGTGCGGTGCTGAGCGAGCAGGCCCGCGCTTCCGGCAAGCCCGAGGCCATCATCGAGAAGATGGTCGAAGGCCGTATCCGCAAATACTACGAAGAAGTCGTGCTGCTGGAGCAGGTGTGGGTGCATGACGGCGAAAGCCGCGTGCGCGCGGTCGCCAAAAAGGCCGGCGTCACGCTGACCGGGTTCGTCCGCTTCCAGCTCGGCGAAGGCATCGAAAAGCCGCAGGGACCGGATTTCGCCGCCGAGGTCGCCGCGACCGCCGGCGTCTGAACCGCCTTCTGTCGCCACGGGGAGCGCAGTTGCTCCCCTTCGTCCGAAGCAGCGAAGCCGAACGGCCATCTCGCCGGCCCCGTGCGGCACGAGCGGGATTGTATCGTCGTGATGCCCGCGCAAATACGATATGGCCAAAGCCCGGCTTGTTCAGCACGGGCGGTATCACTACGGTGCCGCCCGGCGTCCATTGTCCGGAACGGGCCCGAAGAGGAGTCGCATGACACCCCCCGCCGTTTACAAGCGTGTACTCCTGAAACTATCCGGGGAGGCCCTGATGGGCCGTCGCGAGTTCGGCCTGGATAATGAGATGGTTGGCGCCATCGCCAACGACATCAAAGCGGTTGTGGCCATGGGCGTGCAGGTTTCCGTCGTGATCGGCGGCGGCAACATCTTCCGCGGCGTGTCCGGTGCCGCGTCGGGCATGGACCGGGCCCAGGCCGACTACATGGGAATGCTGGCGACCGTGATGAACGCGCTCGCCATGCAATCGGCACTGGAAAAGCGCGACGTGGAGACCCGGGTGCAATCGGCGATCCCGATGGCCTCGGTCTGCGAGCCGTACATTCGCCGCCGTGCGGAACGCCATATGGAAAAGGGCAGGGTGGTGGTGTTCGCCGCCGGCACCGGCAATCCGTTTTTCACCACCGACACCGCCGCCGCCTTGCGCGCTGCCGAGATGAAGTGTGACGCGCTGCTTAAGGGCACCCAGGTTGACGGCGTCTATTCCGCCGATCCGCGGAAGGTTCAGGGCGCCACCCGCTACGAACAGCTCTCCTACCTGGACGTCCTCGCCAACGACCTCGGTGTCATGGACGCTGCCGCGATCAGCCTGGCGCGGGAAAACCACCTGCCGATCATCGTTTTCAATATTCACGCCCCCGGCGCCTTCGCGCAGGTCATGCGCGGCGAGGGTGCGTTCACCAAGATCATTGAGCACTGAGCATGATCGCGCTGAGCGGAACGTCCCACGCGCGTGAATCATGCGATCGAACCACGAGCATGATCGCGCTGAGCGGAACGTTCAAAGCGCGTGAATCATGCGATCAAACCAAGAGGAGTTGGGAGGCAGCATCATGGCCACCGCGGACCTGAACAGCCTGAAACAGGATCTCACCCGCCGCATGGACGGCGCGCTTGAAACGCTGCGCCGGGAATTCGCCGGCCTGCGTACCGGGCGCGCTCATCCCGGCCTGCTGGAACCGGTGAAGGTGATTGCCTACGGAACGGAAATGCCACTGAACCAGGTCGGCACCATCGGCACGCCCGAACCGCGCATGCTGACCGTGCAGGTCTGGGACAAGTCGATGATCTCGGCTGTGGAGAAGGCGATTCGTGACTCCGGCCTCGGGCTCAATCCCGCCGCCGACGGCATGATGATCCGCGTGCCGATCCCCCAGTTGACCACCGAACGCCGCAACGAACTCGCCAAGATGGCCCACAAATACGCCGAAGGGGCCAAGATTTCGGTTCGCGGCGTCCGCCGCGACGGCATGGAGCAGATCAAGGGGTACGAAAAAAAGCACGAGATCGGTGAGGACCTGGCCAAGAACTGGTCCGACGACGTGCAGAAACTCACCGACCAGTTCATTAAAAAGGTGGACGAAGTGCTCGTGGATAAGGAAAAGGACATCCGGCAGGTCTAGGCGGGTCAAGGCACACGATGCCTGTCATCACCAAGCGGGCAGCCCCGGGCGTCGTGCCGCCAGGGTTCGAGTCGCCAAGGTTCGAGTCGGAGGACGACGTGTCAACAGCCATCGCGGCGTCTAAGCTCGCCGCCGATGATTCCCCGATCGACGCCAGCGCCGGTCAGCCAATCGTCAACGCCGTCGGGAAAATCGTGCCCGGCCACGTCGCCATCATCATGGACGGCAATGGCCGCTGGGCGAAATCGCGCGGTCTGCCGCGAATCGCCGGCCACCGTGAGGGCTCGCGCGCCGTCCGGCGCACCGTCGAAGCGGCGATCCAGTCCGGTGTGTCCTGGCTGACCATCTATGCGTTCAGCAGTGAGAACTGGCGCCGCCCCGCCGGCGAGATCATGGACCTCACCGGCCTCCTGCGCCGCTACCTGCGGTCGGAGATCGCCGAACTGAAACAATCCGGCGTGCGGCTGCGCTTCATCGGTGATCGCTGCCGGTTCGAGCCTGATATCCAGACCGACCTGGCAGCGGCCGAACGCGATACCGCGACGAATAGCCGGCTCAACCTGACGATCGCGCTGTCCTATGGCGCACGGGCGGAGATCGCGGCTGCGGCGCGCGCGGCGCTGGCGGCGGTGCGGGCCGGATGCCTCGACGCCGGCGACCTGGGAGAGGAAGCTTTCGCCGGCTTTCTCGCCACCGCCGGCATGCCGGATCCCGATCTCGTCATCCGCACCTCGGGCGAGCAGCGGCTGTCGAACTTCCTGCTGTGGCAGGCGGCCTATGCGGAACTGGTGTTCCTCGACGTCTTGTGGCCGGACTTCGACCATGCCCATTTCAACGCGGCGCTGAAGGAGTTCGCTCGGCGGGAACGGCGATTTGGTGCTCGCAAGGACTGAATCGCCACCCGACCACCCGTCGATCCCATCATCTCCGGACAAGCCGCCAGTGACCCGGAACTCCGCCCGTTGGGGCGACCTCAGGCTTCGAATATTGTCGGCCGCGGTGCTGGCGCCGCTCGCCCTGGGTTGCATCTGGATCGGTGGGGCGGCCTTCGCCGGACTGGTCGCCGTCATCGCCGCCGGCCTTGCCTACGAATGGCTCGGTCTGTGCGGCCAGCGCTCATCATACATGGCGGTGATGCTCTTCGCCGCCCTGCCGCTGTCGGTGGTGCTGACCGCAGGCGGGGCGCCGGGCGCTGGCCTTCTTCTGTTGGCGGTCGCCACCGCTGCCGGAACCGCCTTCAGCCGCGGCCTGTCCCCCGTTCGGCCGCTCGCCTTCGGGATCCCGTATCTCGGTCTCGCCGGGGTGGCGCTGGTCTGGCTGCGGCAGCAACCGGGAAGCGGTGGCGCCAATGTGATCGTGCTGCTGCTGGTGATCTGGGCGAGCGATATCGGTGCCTACGTGGCCGGCCGAATGTTCGGCGGCCCGCGCCTGGCACCCTCCATTTCGCCTGGAAAGACGTGGTCCGGCGCGGTGGGCGGCCTGGTCGCGGCCGCCGCCGTCGGCCTCGCCGCATCCGCCATCCTCGGCCACCGGCCGGTGTTCTGGCCGACGGCGGCGTTGCGCCCGGCAGCACTCGCGGTGCTGGTCGGCATCATCAGTCAGGCGGGAGACCTTTTCGAGAGCCAGTTGAAACGCCACTTCGGCGTAAAGGATTCAGGCACCATGATCCCGGGGCACGGCGGCCTGCTGGACCGGCTGGACGCAGTGTTGACCGCCGCCCCCGCGACGGCCCTACTGGCGTTGGTCCTGGGACGTGGAGTAGTGCTTTGGGAATGAGTGCCAGTCATCCGTCGTCTTTCCAGTCCCCCCCATCCAATTCCGCGGCAGTACGTTCCGTAACGGTTTTGGGCAGCACGGGCAGCGTCGGAACGCAGACCATCGAACTCCTGGCGGCGGATACTGACCGCTTCAGGGTGCGGGCGCTGGTCGCCGGCCGCAACGCCGCGCTGCTCGCCGAACAGGCGGTGGCCTTGCACGCCGAGGTCGCCGTGGTCGCCGACTCAGCATCCTATGCCGCTTTGCGCGACGCGCTTGCCGGCACTGGCATTGAGGCCGCCGCCGGGGCCGAGGCCGTCGTCGCGGCCGCCGCGCTGGAGGCGGACTGGACCATGGCGGCGATCACCGGAGCTGCCGGACTTGCCTCCACCCTCGCGGCGATCCGGCGTGGCGCCTTCGTCGCGCTGGCCAACAAGGAGGCACTGGTTTGCGCCGGCGACGTAATGTTGCGGGCGGTGCTTGAGGCCGGCGCGACGTTGCTCCCGGTGGACTCCGAGCATAACGCCATCTTCCAGTCGCTTGCCGATGGCAATCGGGGGGCGCTGGAAAAGATCGTGCTGACCGCCTCGGGCGGCCCGTTCCGCACATCCAGCCTGGAGGAGATGGCACGAGCCACGCCGGAGATGGCTCTGCGCCATCCGATCTGGTCGATGGGTGCCAAGATCAGCATCGATTCAGCGACCATGATGAACAAGGGGCTGGAACTGATCGAGGCCGCCCGCCTGTTTGCTTTGGATGAAACCGCGATCGAGGTGCTGGTACATCCGCAATCGGTCATCCACGGCATGGTCTATTACCATGACGGCTCCGTCCTCGCCCAGCTCGGTTCGCCCGACATGCGTATTCCGATCGCCCATACGCTGGCATGGCCGCGGCGCATGGCGACGAACTCCCGCCGGCTTGATCTGGCCGCCGTCGGCCGTCTGGAATTCGAGGCCCCCGACCTGATGCGCTTTCCCGCGCTACGCCTGGCGAGAGAAGTGTTGCAAACCGGCGGCGGAATGCCCACCATCTTAAATGCTGCAAATGAGATCGCAGTTGAGGCTTTTTTGCAAAAACGTATCGGGTTCCTGGATATATCTCAAATGGCGGAGCGGGTGCTCCAGAAACTGGGAACGCTGAAGGCGGATACGCTGGACGAAGTGATCGCCCTCGACGCAACCGCTCGCCGCGTCGCGTACGATCTTTTGCCTGTCCAGACTCAGCCTGCCCACGCCGCGCCTGTTCCCGCAGCCCCGCCTGTACCTGCAGCCGCGCCTGTTCCTGCAGCCCCGCCTGTACCTGCGGTCTGATCACTCCCACCCGGAAGCCAAGCCAGTGCTGACTGTCATTCCCGATTTCCTTCGCAGCGCGGCGGCTTTCGTCGTTGTCCTTGGCGTGCTCGTTTTCGTGCATGAACTCGGCCACTACCTGGCGGCGCGGTGGCGTGGCGTCCGGGTTGAGGCATTCTCGATCGGCTTCGGCCACGCGATTGCCTCCTGGACCGACAAAAGCGGCACCGTGTGGAAGCTGGGCTGGCTGCCCCTGGGCGGGTATGTGAAGCTGCACGGGCAGGAGCGCCCGCAGGATGTGGCGGAGGAAGTCCGCGCGCAGTGGATCCCCGGCGAGACTTTCCACGACAAGCCGGTGCTGTCCCGCGCGATCGTCGTCGCGGCGGGTCCGGTCGCCAATTTCGCGCTCGCGATGGTGCTGTTCGCGGGCCTGTTCATAGCGCTCGGCATGCCGGTCACCCTGCCGATCGTCGGCGCCGTGCTGCCGGACAGCGCCGCTTCGCACGCCGGTCTGTTGGTGAATGACCGCATCGTGTCGATCGGCAGCGAGCCGATCCATACATTCGAGGATCTGCAGCGCGTCATTACCGTGCACCCGGCCGAAACCCTGGCGATGACGGTCCAGCGCGACGGCACCGACCGGCAGATCGCGGTGACCACCGAGTCGCGCGCCGTGGGCGGTCATCAGGTTGGTCTGCTGGGCGTTCGGGGCAGCGCAGTCGAGTACCGGCGGGTAAGCGTGCCCGTGGCGTTGTGGAGCGGCGTGACCCAGACCTGGACCATCACAGCCGAGACCTTCAGCGGCCTGGCCCAGATGATCAGCGGCAGCCGCGGTACGGACGATCTTGGCGGTCCGCTTCGCATCGCTCAAATGTCGGGACAGATCGCTCAGCTTGGCATCGCCAGCCTGATCTCATTCATTGGCGTCCTGTCGGTTAATCTCGGATTGATCAACCTGTTTCCGATCCCGGTGCTGGACGGCGGGCACCTGCTTTTCTATCTGGCGGAAAGCCTGCGCGGCCGTCCTCTCCCGCAGCGGGCGCAGGAATACGGTTTCCGGGTGGGTCTGGCTTTTCTCGCCAGTCTGTTCGTGTTTGCCACCTGGAACGATCTGACTCACCTCGGACTGTTCCGCTGGGTCGCCGCCCTCATCGGTTGAAACCCGAGTCGCGGCGGCCAGCGCGGCACGATCGTGCCGCGCTGGCGTGCCGCTGCCGCGCCCGAACCCTGAACGTGCCGCGCTGAGTGGGAATTTCGTTTTTTAAATCATAAACTTATACAAAGAGTGACAGATCCGCCCCGGGCAGATGCCGCCACTAGCATCGGTGGCGACCCATCGCTATGGTGCGCCCCGATCGAGTCGCGCCGCTTGTCGATGGCTGCCTTCGTGCCGCCGACAATGTCTATTTGAACCGCACGTGCCGTTTGGGGGGACCAGCCTTTTGTTGACGATCCGTGCTGTGCGGCTTGGCGCCGCCTGCCTGATGCCATTGCTGGCCATCGGAACCGCTGCCGCTCAAGCTCCAACGTCTCCACCCCCCGCTGGCGCTCCTGCCCGACCCGTTCCTCAGCCGGCGGCGCCCCATTCCGCCCCGCCCCATTCCGCGACGCCCCGCTCCGTACCAGGGCGTGCCACACCAGGAGCCTCGGGCGCGGTTATTCAGTCGATCCGCGTGGAGGGGAACGAACGCATCGAGGAAGGAACGATCCGGTCCTATCTGCTGGTTCAGCCCGGCGACCAGTTCGACGCGGACCGTATCGATCGCAGCCTGAAGACGCTTTACGCCACCGGCCTCTTCCAGGACGTGCGGCTGAGCCGCTCTGGCGACACCCTGGTGGTCCACGTGGCCGAGAACCCTGTCGTCAACCGGGTGGCGTTCGAGAGCAACCACAAGCTGACCGACGACCAGCTTCGGCCGGAAATGCAACTGCGGCCGCGCGCCGTATTCACCCCGGCCCTGGCTGAAGCGGACCGCCAGCACATCCTGAATATGTACGCCAAGCGCGGCTACTACGACGCCACCGTGGAACCCAGGATTATTCGTCTGGACCAGAACCGCGTCGATGTCGTGTTCCAGGTCAATGACGGTTCCGCCACCCTGATCAGCAGGATCGTGGTGAACGGCAACAAGGCGTTCACCCAGGACCGGCTGACCGAGGTCATCGACAGCCGCGAATCGCGTTGGTGGCGCTTTCTGTCGACCTCGGATCAGTACGATCCGCAGCGGCTCGCCTACGATAAAGAATTGCTGCGCCGGTTCTATCTCAAGAACGGTTATGCCGACGTCGAGATCACGGATGCCAGCGCGGAGCTTTCGCCGGACCGCAAGGGCTTCTTCCTGTCGTTCACCCTCAACGAAGGCGCGCGCTACAAGGTTGGCAAGGTCACGGTCAATTCCCAGCTTCGTAACCTGAGCGAAAAGGACCTTCAACCGGCCCTTCAGTTGGCGCCGGGCGACTGGTACGACGGTGATGCCGTGGGCCGGACCGCCGATCTGATCGAGGCAACCGTGCATAACCGCGGCTACGCCTTCGTCGACGTCAAACCGCGCGTGACCCGCGACGTCGAGAAGCACACCGTCGACCTGATCTTCGATGTTGGCGAAGGACCCAGGGTTTACGTCGAACGTATCGACATCGTCGGCAACACGCGGACCGAGGACAAGGTCATCAGGCGGGAGTTCGCCCTGGCGGAAGGCGACCCATACAGCGCCGACGCGGTTCGCCGCACCAAGACCCGACTGACCGATCTGGGCTATTTCCAGAGTGTCGACATCGCCACCACCCCGGGCGATGCCTCGGACAAGGCGATCCTCACGACGAATATCAACGAGAAGGCCACGGGCGAACTGTCCTTTGGTGGCGGTTACTCGACCGACGCCGGCGCGTTGATCGATATCGGCCTGGCGGAGCGCAACCTGGTCGGCACCGGCATCAACGCAAGTATCAACGGCACGCTGGCCCAGCGGCGCAGTTCGATCAGCACATCCATTACCGATCCATATTTCCTCGATCGCAACCTTGTCGCCGGCGCCGACGTCTTTCTCATCGACACCAACTTTCTGGGCACCGAACCCTACGATGAAAATCGCGTCGGCTTCTCGCTCCGTCTCGGCTACGCGTTCAACGACCATCTGCGACAGACATGGAGCTATTCGCTGGTCGATCGCGATGTGTTCAACGTGGAAACCGGGGCCAGTGCATTCATCCTGAATGAGGCCGGGACGACACTGCTGTCGCAGGTCAGCCAGGTCGTTACCCTCGACTACCGCGACAGCAAGGTCTACCCGCACAGCGGATATGTTCTTGAGGCTGGCACCGACTTCGCCGGTATCGGCGGCGATGCGCGGTTCCTCCGGGGCAACCTTAACGGGGCCTACTACATTCCGCTGGAACGCCAGCTGGGTAACCCGGATTGGGGCATCAAGATCGGGGCCAGCACAGGGTATATGGATCTTCTGCCCGGCGGCCGGGAAGAGATCATCGACCGATTCTTCCTTGGTGGCGACAACTTGCGGGGCTTCCAGACCGGCGGTGTCGGTCCGCATGACGCAACGACCGGCTCTCCGCTGGGCGGCCGCTTCATCTGGACCCAGTCGACCGAGTTGCGCTTTCCGCTACCGGTTTCCCCCGATCTGGGTCTGAACGGCCGAGCCTTCCTGGATGTCGGCGGCTTGACCGAGGGGTCGTTCAGGTCCGGCTCCTGCGTCATCTCGCCCGGCGTGAGTTGCCAGGTTACCTCCTCCAACGCACCGCGGGCCGGCGCCGGCGTCGGCATCTCCTGGCGCACCAGTTTCGGTTTGATAAATGTTGACTTGGCACCGTTTGTGTACAAGCAACCGGGCGACCAGACACAGATTTTCCGATTTGGCTTCGGTACGAGGTTCTAGTGGTTCAAAGTTCGATGAAGCGTAGTTACGTCACAGGTGCCTGTGCGGTCGTCGCGCTGGGGCTGATCGGCGCCCCCCTCACCGGCTTCGCCCAGCAGGCGCAGAACGGTGAGTGGTTCGTGCCGGGGCAGGTGCGCCCTACCAGTCCGCCGCCGGCTTCCCGCCCCGCCCCACGGGGCACTGCCGCGCCGTCCGGCGCTCCTGGCGTGATGCCGCTGTCGGGGGAGGCCGGCAGCGATCAGGCCGCGGGGCCCGGGCCGCAGGCTCAGTTCCAGCTTCCGCCGGCACCGGAAATTCCGCCCGTTCCGAAGGGGCAGGCAACCCCGGCCGCCATCGTTGGTATCCTGTCGGTGCCCGACGTGCTGCGAGTCTCCACCGCGTACCAGGCGGCCTACAAGGAGTTGAACGCGCGCGGGCAAAAATTGAACGAGGATGCGCAGAAGGAACAGGGCGCATTGCGGGACCTCGGCCAGGCGTTTTCCTCCGAACGCGGCAAGTTGTCGCCGGAGCAGATCCGCACCAGGGAAAAGGAGATCCAGGAGCGCGCCACCGAGGCTCAGCGCCGCTTCGGGGAGCGTAACCGGATCATCCAGGAAGCCGGTCAATACGTCATGCTGCAGATCAACCGCACCATGGAGCAGGTTGCCCAGCAGGTTGCCTTGTCCCGCGGCATCAACCTGGTGCTCAACCGCGCGCAGATCCTCGGCACGACCGCCGATTTCGACCTGACCCCGGCGGTGGCGGAGGTAATGAACAAGGCGCTGCCGAGCGTCGTGGTGCCGCCCGATGGGGTGTCGCCGCTGGCGATGGCCGCGCCCGCGGGGACCGCCCCCGGGGGACAAGCAACTGAACCAGCCCAGGCGGCGACGGCGGCGGCCGCCAAGCCGCCCCAGAAGCACTAACCCATGGCGCCCGGCCCCATGCCGCTTCATGGGGACCGCTCGGCGTCCGCGGGCGACCCCCGTTTCTTCCGGCGGGTCGGGCCGCACACCCTCGCCGCGGTCGTCGATGCGGCCGGCGTCGATGGAGAGGGGGCTGAGGCGCCGCCGCACCGCCTGATGCTGCATCGCATCGCCCCGCTGGCGACCGCGACCGCGGAAGATGTCAGCTTCTGCCTGAACAACCGTAAATACCTGCCCGCTCTCGCGGCCACGCAGGCCGCGGCGGTGATCGTGCATCCGGCGATGAAGGAACGTGTGCCGGAAACCACCGTCGCGATCCTGGCGTCCGATCCGTTGGTCGCCTGGTCGAAGGTGGCGGCGTTGTTCCATCCGTTGCCACCGGCCAGGCCCGGCATCCATCCCTCCGCCGTGGTCGCCGCCTCGGCGAAGATCGACCCGACAACCCAGGTTGGACCGCTCGCGGTGATCGGCGAAAACGTCGTGGTCGGACCGCGCGGACACATCGGCGCCTTGGTGGTGATCGGCGATGGGGTGGAGATCGGCTGGGACGTTCGGATCGGGCCCCACGCCAGCCTGTCGCACGCATTGATCGGTGATCGGGTCTACATCTATCCGGGCGCGCGTATCGGCCAGGACGGTTTCGGCTTCGCCATCACCCCGGCAGGCTTCCACACCGTCCCGCAGCTCGGCCGGGTGCTGATCGAGGACGACGTCGAAGTCGGTGCCAACACCACCATCGATCGAGGCACCTTGGAAGACACCGTCATCGGTGCCGGCACCCGGATCGACAATCAGGTCCAGATTGGGCACAACGTCTCGATCGGCCGGGCCTGCGTGATCGTGGCGCACGCGGGCATCTCCGGCTCCACGATCCTGGAGGACCAGGTCGTGCTCGCGGGGCAGGTGGGTGTTGCCGGACATTTGCGGATCGGCGCCGGCTCGCGTATTGGCGCCCAGGCCGGTGTTATGGCAGACGTGCCGCCGCGGTCGGAGCAGGCCGGGTCGCCAGCCCAGCCGGTGAAGGCATTCTTCAAGGAAGTCGCCACCATCAGGCGCTGGATCCGCGACGGCGGCGTTCCAGTCAAAACCAGCGGATCGAGCGAGAAAAAGAACCCGGACGTGGATTGAAGATCATGGACGAGGAAGCACCCCATACCCCTGCATCGGGCAACAGGCCTGAAGCAGGCAAGATCATCGAGCTGGTCGATATCCATCGGATCATGCGCGATATCCCGCATCGTTACCCGTTCCTGATGCTGGACCGGGTCGTCGACGTCGTGCTGAACACCTCTGCGGTCGGGGTCAAGAATGTCTCGGCCAACGAGAACTTTTTCGAGGGTCACTTTCCCAACCATCCGGTCATGCCGGGCGTGCTGATCATCGAAAGCATGGCGCAGACCGCCGCTGTGCTCGTTGTCGAAACCCTCGGACCGGATGCCGCCGGCAAGCTGGTGTATTTCATGTCGATCGAGGGCGCCAAGTTTCGCCGCCCCGTGCTGCCCGGCGATCAGCTGCGCGTGCATATCGTCAAGGAGCGCAATCGCGGCAATGTCTGGAGATTTCATGCGATCGCCAGGGTCGACGGGATCGCGGTCGCGGAAGCAACCTACTCCGCGATGATCATGGACCGCGCCGTTCCGCCTTGATCGGGTATCACCCCTGAAGATCGCTTTTGGCTCCTGTTTCATGGCGCATCCCGCCAAAGATCGCGTCGCGCGAAGCGCCGTTCTGCCTTTCTCCGTGCACTTTCGTGGTTCTTGGTGTGCTCCGTGTTAAAGCCTGCTTGCTCACTTGCCGAGGACCATGCGTCGACTTCATGCCCCCCGACTTCATGCCCCCCGACTTCGTGCCCCCAGACTTCGTGCCATAGTAACGCCAAAATGCTAGGCGAAACAGAGTGTTACTGCGCGAAATTGGAAACATCGGGCAACAATGATTGAGTTGGTGGCAATGTCCGCCGCCCATAGTCTGGCCTGAATCCACGGCGAACATCGGTCCGCCGTGAAAACTGACGCCTCAGAATGGAACACCATGGATTCGATGACGGATATCAGCCTGCACATGACCGATCGTGCCAGCATCCACCCGACCGCGATCGTGGCGCGCGGTGCCGAACTCGGCCCCGGCGTGGAAATCGGTCCGTTCTGCACCGTTGGCCCGAACGTTGTTATCGAGGCCGGCGCGAAGCTGATTTCGCACGTCGTGGTCGAAGGCCACACCCGCATCGGCGAAGCCGCTCAGCTTTTCCCATTCTGCACCGTCGGATTGGCTCCGCAGGACCTGAAGTACAAAGGTGAACCCACCGGGTGCGAGATTGGCTCCCGCACGTTGGTGCGGGAGCATTGTACCATCCATCGCGGCACCGCGACCGGCCTGGGTGTGACGCGGGTCGGCCACGACTGCATGCTGATGGCGGTGGTCCATGTCGCGCATGACTGCCAGTTGGGCAGCAACGTCATCATCGCGAACAACGTCGTGATGGGCGGCCATGTCAGCATTGGCGACCACGCGGTGGTCGGCGGGGCGGCGGCGATCCATCAGTTCGTGCGGATTGGCCGAGCGGCGATGATCGGCGGGGTTTCAGGCGTGGAAGGTGACGTGATCCCGTTCGGCAGCGTCATCGGCAACCGAGCCCGGCTTGCTGCACTCAACGTCGTCGGCCTGCGGCGGCGCGGTTTCGACAAGGAGGCGATCCAGCGCCTGCACGTGGCGTTCCGCGCGCTCTACAACAAGAAAGGGGTGTTCGCACGGCGATTGGAAGCGACGCGGGCGGAATATGGCGACGATCCCCTGGTGGCGGAAGTATTGGCGTTCATCGACGCGCCCAGCCATCGTGGACTGATCCGGACGGAATAGCGCCGCCCTGTTTCTATTGAACCGCCATCATGTCGTGACCACGAGCCCGCGACCGCAGGGGGGGGCTGTGGCGAACGGTGCCTTCTCAGGCAACCATCCGCACCGGCGCGCGGGCTTCGAAAGCCTCGGCGAAGCGGGTGCAAACCTCCCGTTCATCGGTCTCATCGACATCGTCGACACGCAGAAACAACTGGTCGGTCAGGCGCTCATACAAGCCTTCTCCGTTGCGGGAAAAGAATCGCGTGCCGGGAACCGGTTGCCACACGTCGTTCATGATCGTCCCTCCTGGTCGTCGCCCCTGTGGTCAAGCTATCGTCGCGTAGCGAGGCGTCCGCGCAGCCGGAGCGTTTCAAACAAACTTATCTTCTTGTCAATATCCGACCTGCTCCTGATGAAACAATTCTCCCAAATCTGCCTCAACTGAACACTAATGTGGCCACGATTTCGTGAACAGAAACCTTTATGTGCGCCGCAACATGAAATCGCGCCCGACCAACTTCATGCCAATGCCGATGAATACCAACGTAATCGCCAGCAGGATGAATCCCAGCGCGGAGAGAACTTCAAAATTGCCCGCTTCACTCAGATCATAAAGTAAAACCGCCATCGTACGGGTGTTTGGCCCGACCAGGAAAATCGCCGCCGACAACTCCCGCGTGGCCACGATAAAGACGATAAGCCAGCCGCCCAGCAGGCTTCGTTTCAACAGCGGTGCGGTAATGCGGGCGATGGTTCCCAGCCGGCTGCTACCCAGGATCCGGGCGGCTTCCTCCATCTCAGGATGCACCGTCCCCATCGCGGAGGACGCATTGGCATAGGCGATCGGCAGGAATCGCGCGGTAAAGGCCAGGATGATGATCGCCGCGGTGCCGTATAGGGAGAACGGCGGGGCGGCGAACGCGGCATAGAACCCGATCGCCATGACAATTCCGGGAATAACGAACGGCGCCATCGCCAGGAACGCCAGCCCCGACGCAAACCGCACCAGTTTGCGGCTGACCACGTAGGCCACCAGCAACGCCAGCAGCACCGCCAGCGAAGCGGAAGCGCCCGAGAACCACAGCGTGTGCCAGATCGAGCCCAACGCGGACTCATGCCGGAAAATCAGGAACGTGTAGTTGTCGAACGTCAGGTTGCTCAACGCGAAGCCGCGGCCCCAGGCGCGCGCGAACGAGGCCTCGGCCAGCACCAGCATCGGCAGGACCACCGAGAGCAGTCCGACGCACAGACAATACCCCAGCAGGACGAAGCGGCCGAAGCCGAATTCGATCGGCCGGCGTTCACCACCTTTACCGGTCTGTGCGACGAAGCCTTTGCGGCGCAGCATCAGGCGTTGCACACCGACCATCAGCAGGGTGATCAGCAGCAGCGGCATGGCGTAGGCGGCGGCGACCTCCACCCGCACCGGGTATTCGAAGAATTGCCATAGCTGCGTCGTGGCGGTGTTGATACGCGCCGGGATGCCGATGATGGCGGGCGTGCCGAACAAGGCGACCGCCTCCAGGAAGACGATGATCGCACCGCTCAGGATGGACGGCCACACCAGCGGCAAGGTTACTTTGCGCATCGCCGTCCAGGTGCCGGCACCCAGGATGTTGGCCGCGTCCTCCATTTCCGAGGACACCAGGTCCAGCGCGGATTTTACGAAGATGAAGATCAGCGGAAACGACTGGAACGCCATGACGAAAGCCAGGCCGTTGAACGTATAGACATTGACCAGCGGGTCAGAGGCACCGCTGACCCAGCGCCACGCCTGGTTGACGAAGCCGGCGTTGGGGCCCGCCAGCAGGATCCAGCCGATCGCCCCCAGATACGGTGGCAGAATGAAACTGCCGAGCACCAGGACCCACACAAAGGACTTACCGGGCATGTTGGTGCGCGAGGTCGCCCAGGCCATCGGCACCGCGAAGACAACCGAGATCGCAGCCGTCTCCGCCGCCAGCACCAGCGAGGTCCACAACGATTCCACATACCGCGCTCGGCCGTACGCGGCCAGGTAGTTGCCGAATGTGAACACGCCGGCGCGGGTGTGCAGGCTGACCAGCAGCAGCTTCGTCAGCGGGAAGGCGACCAGCAGCAACAGCACGCCGGTCAGCGCTATCCAGACGAAAATCGCGAGGTCCGGACTGCGAGAGGCTGCTCTGACCGCGAATGTCGGTCGGTCGAACGTTGCTGTCCTGCTCATGGATCGTCCCTATCCGTCATGGCCGGGACACGCCCGCCTGCCCGCTAAACACCGACGCCCGCTGGACACCGCCAGCTAAACACCAAACGTATCGCGCCACGCTTCCTTCACCTCGGGCACGCCCTCCTCGATCTCCTGCGGCGTCGCCCCGATCAGTTTGACCTTGTCCAACGCCAGCGCACCCTCGGGCGGCGGCACATCCGGGCGAAGTGGCGGAATGAAAAAGGTTCGTGCCACTTTCGCATACGTCGCACTGGCGGTGAACGTCATGAACAGTTTCGCCGCGTTCGGATGCGGCGCGTTCTTTGGAATGGCACTCGGAGAATAGACCGCCAACGTACCGTCGTTCGGATAGATAAACGACAGCGGGTTGCCGCGCGACATGCTCAGCAACGTGGTCGACAGAGAGACACCCAGGCCAACCGTGCGCTCCCCCGCGTTCAGCAGGGTCACCGGATCGTCGGAGGAGCGGCCGATCTGCGGCTTGTTCTTCTCCAGATCGGTAAAATACTCCCAGCCGTACAGCTTTCGCAGCGTCACCGCCATCACGCCGATCGAGCCGCTGTAACCCGGATGACCGACCGCCTCCTGCCCAATCCATTTCGGATCCGTCAGATCTTTCCATGACTTGGGCGCATCGGCCGCGGCGACTTTACGCGTGTTGGTGGCGATTAGATAAAGGCCGACATTCAGCACCTGGAACATGTTGTCCGGATCGACAGCTCGGACCTCGGGGATCAACTCATCCATGTTGTGCGGACGGTAAGACAGCAGCTTGCCCTCGCGCTTCAGAAACAGGTAGTGGCCGTAGTCGGTGGAACTGAAGAAGTCGCACTGCGCCACGCCGGCCTGCATATCCTGCGACAGGCGCTGGTAGGCTACCTGGGATGTGCTGCGGATGACGTACACTTTGATCCCTGGATAGGCCTGTCCGAACGCATGCCCCACGGCCTCGCCCGTTTCGGCCTGGACCTGGCCGGAATACCAGGTGACCTCGCCTTCCTTTTTGGCTGCCTCATAAAGCTCCCGCTCTGGCGCCGGCATTTCCTGGGCGCGGCCCGCGCGGGCGCCAAGGCCCAAGGCAGCAGTGGCTGCCAACAGGCTGCGTTTGCTCAGGTGGGGCGTGTTGACCCGGTCCATTGGCGTTTCCTCGTCGTTTATCGGCGCAGCCTACAGCATGTGAACGCAACGGTCATCCCGCCCCCGGGAGCCAAACGCCGACAGTATTGACCAGCAACGAAATCGTTCGCGCCAGACCGCTAATCAATTCGCTTCGCCGCCCTGCGCACCGGCTTGACCGGCTTCGCGGCAAGGCGTGAGAAGCTGACGAAGCTGCCCGCCGTCGAAAAGACCGCGGCGGCCGTCAGCGCCAGCGATGGTCCATTCCGCATCGAGATGCCGAAACAAAGTGCCACCAGCGCCACGCCGATGGCCTGCCCGACCAGGCGGGATGTGGCAACGATCCCGCTGGCGCCGCCGCTGCGTTCGGCAGGGGCGCTCGACATGATCGCCTTCAGGTTGGGCGACTGGAAGAAGCCGAAGCCGGCGCCGCAGATCATCATGCGCCAGACGATGCCGGTGATGTCGGGATGCGCCGGCAGGGTCGCGATCAGAGCCAGGCCGGCGCCCAATATCGCCAACCCGATCCCGCCCAGGATCGCCGGCGGAAAGCGGTCCGACAGCGGCCCGGCGATCGGCGCGGCGATCGCGGTCATGACCGGCCACGGCGTCAGCAGCAGTCCGGTTTCCACCGCGTTGAATCCCAGGACGGTCTGGAAATAGAACGGCAGGGCCACGAAGGCGAGGCCTTGTGCGGTGAACGAGCAAAGCGACGTCAACGACGACAACGCGAACATCGGCCGCCGGTAAAGATCCACCGGCAGCATTGGGGCCTGCTGCCCGAGCTGGCGATAGATCAGGGCGCCGCCCGACAGGAACGCCACTGCCAGGGCGCCCAGTGTGGTGATCAGATTGGCGCTATGCGTGGCCTCGCCGATGCCGAAGATCAGGCAGCCGAAGGTGGCCGCGTTCAGCGCCGCGCTGCCGATATCGAACCTGTGCGTCGCCCGCCGCGTATCCGGCAGCACCCGCAACGCCAGCGCAAAGGCGATCAGGCCCAGCGGGACGTTCACCGCGAACAGCCATTGCCAGGTCCCAAGCGACAAGATGCCGGCGGCGATGGTCGGTCCGATGGCGGTGGACACCGCGACCACCAGGGCGTTGTTGCCGACACCCCGACCCAGCGACCTCGACGGGTAGATGAAGCGGATCAGCGCCGTGTTGACGCTCATGATCCCACTGGCGCCGAACCCCTGGACGATCCGCGCGGCGGTCAGCGTCTCCAGCGACCAGCTCAGCGCGCACAGCAGCGATGCCACGGTGAACACGGCGACGCCCCAGACATAAACCCGGCGGTAGCCGATGATCTCACCCAATGACGCGAACGGCAGCAGCGAGACCACCAGCGCCAGTTGGTAGGCATTCACCACCCAGACCGAATCGGCCGGGCTGGCGTTCAGATCCGCGGCAATGGTGGGCAGCGCGGTATTGGCGATGGAGGTGTCCAGCGAGGCCATGCCCACGGCGATGACGATGGTCGTGACGGCGGAGGCTAGGCGCGGGCCACGAAGGCCGTCTTCTTCCGGGACGGAGTCGCTCATCGTATCCATTCTTCAAAAGCATCGCTCGTTGACATGGTGTCATTGCTCCCGGGGTCATCGCGCGCAGGATGCACCGCCCGCTGCACTCCCGCCTGGGCCATTGCCTTCTGGTGCCCGTCGCCTCCCGATACCCGTCGCCTCCCGATACCCACCGTCTATCCCGCGCATCGGAAGTGCCGTGCCGCCTCGCTGCATGCAATGGCAATTGGAGCCGCGGTGGATCGTCGCGCCTCGCCGAAGCTGCGATACAGTCCGTAACCACCCCCCTGGCCTTGGGGCTCCCACAGCACCATATTGTGGCCGTCACAACCTCGAAGCGAAATGCAATGCGTCGCACCTCAGTCCTGCTCGCCGGCTTCGCCGCCCTGGCGCTGGCCCTGTCCCCCGGGCTGGCCGAGGCGCGCGCCGGCGGAGGAAGTTCGTTCGGCAGTCGCGGCGGCATGACGTACTCCGCCCCGCCGTCGACCAACACAGCCCCGTATTCGGCCTCGCCGATGCAGCGCAGCATGACGCCGCAATCGGCCCCGGTGCCCGGCTATGGGGCGTCTCCGATGTATCAGGGACAGCGGTCCTCCGGGTTCATGTCCGGCCTGATGGGCGGACTGATCGGCGCCGGGATCGGTGGGATGCTGTTCGGCCATGGCTTCATGGGCGGCGGTCTCGGGGGGTTCGGCTTCTTCGGCCTGCTGCTGCAGATCTTCCTCGTCGTCATGGTGGTCCGGTTCCTGTTCCGCTTCTTCACCGGGGCACGGTCGCCGGCGATGGCAGGCGGCCCGAACATTTTCGCCCGCGGCGGCATGCCAGGCTCCGGCCCGATGCAAGGCGGCGCTGGTCCCTCCGGTCCGCCCCCAATCGCCATCACCCCGGCCGACTACCAACAGTTCGAGCAGTTGTTGAAAGCGATCCAGGCCGCCTGGAGCGCCCATGACCTGAACGGCCTGCAAGCGATGACGACACCCGAAATGACCAGCTATTTCGCCGAACAGCTCGCCGAACAGGTCAGCCGCGGCGTGCGCAACGTGGTCAATGACGTTTCACTGGTGTCAGGCGACCTGTCGCAGGCCTGGACCGAGCAGGGACGCGATTACGCGACGGTGGCGATGCGGTTCTCGATGGTCGATGTCACCCGCGACGCGGCCGGCCGAGTGGTCGACGGCAGCCCCACCGAACATGTCACCGCGACCGAAATCTGGACCTTCGTGCGTTCCCGTGGCGGGCATTGGATCCTGTCGGCGATCCAGCAGGCGCGGTAACAGCAGCGGGCCCTCACTCAGATTTTACGAGTCTCCAGCGACGCCGGATGGAACAGCGCCTCCGGCGTCAGCAGCCGTTCGGACAGGCCCTCCTCATGGTGACGCCGCAGGAAGCGCTGCAGCACGTGGCGGTTCGGCTCCAGGCCGTACGACCAGAAATCCTCGCCCATCAGCGACTGCGCGGCGCGCAACTGCTCGTCCACAAAGGGCAGCGTCACTTTCGAAGCCGAGGTGTCACGCAATCTGTCGATCGCGATCGCCTTCGACCGCTCGAACGCCTTCACCACCGTCGCCGGCAGCCACGGATGCCGGTCCACCAGCGAGGCCCGAATACCCAGCGTGTGCATGATTGGGAACAGTCCGGTGCGGCGATACCAGTCGGTGCCGGCCTGCTGCGGGTCGGCGAACAGATAACCGACATGCGGATGCCCCTGGTCGAAGCACGACGGCGCGCGCGGCCCGATCACCGCATCCAGATCACCCGCGGCGAGCATGGCGGAAATCGTCGCTCCCTCCGGCGCGGTTTCGATCCGAATGTCAGCCGGCAGGTTCAGCGCGATCTTCTCGACCCGGCCCGGATGCTCGTACCCGCCGCGCACCCACGTCATGTCCGCGGGACGTACACCATAGTCCTCCTCCAGGAACATCCGCGCCCAGACATTGGCGGTGACCTGGTATTCCGGCGTCCCAATGCGGCACCCCTTCAGGTCCGCCGGCGTCCGGATGCGATCGGTGCGCACGTAGATGGAATTGTGCCGGAACGCCCGCGACGGAAACACCGGGACCGCAATATAAGCCGAACTCCCCGCCGCGGTCTTCACGCTGTAGCTGCTCAGCGACAGCTCGGCGATATCGAAATCCGCATGCCGGAAGGCGCGGAAGAAGATCTCCTCGGGCTCCAGCAGCATGAACTGAGGGTCCACACCGTCGATCTGCACCAGGCCGTCGACCAGCGGGCGCATCCGGTCGTAATCCCCGACAGCCACTGACAACTGAAGCTTCGCCATCCTGATCTCCTGCGTTAAGGCGCCAGCAGAGGAATATCCTTCAGCGGTCGCGGCTGTGGGATGCTGGCAAGATAGGCTTGCATGTCTCGCACGTCCTGGTCCCCCGCCACTGACTCGACATACGGAGGCATGACGTTGGTCGGTTTGCGGATGTATGCCGCAATCGCGCCGGCGGGAAGCGGATCAGGCGCGAGCCTCGGGCCGACGCCACCCTGACCGACCGTGCCATGGCATTCGTAACAGCCGTCCGCCATGAACAGGTGCAGCCCGCGCGAGGCATCGCCGGCCTGCTGGGCCATACCGGACTGCTGAGCCATGCCGGACTGGGCCATGCCGGAACAGCTCCACAACGCCAAGGCGCCAGCAGCGAGACAAATGATACGTGCGCGCATGCCATCTTTCTCCGTCAGCGCGGCTGACAAACGACGTCGATCAGGGCGGGCTCGCCGCGTTTGACCACGTCGATCGCCTGCCGCAGCGTCGGCCCCAGGTCTTTCGGATCAGTCACCGGCCCGGCGGCCCACATCCCCATGCTCTGCGCCAGTTTCGCGTAATCGATCGGCGGCCCGTCGATGGCGGTGCCGATGCTGGCGCGATCGATGCCGCGGGAATGGCGATCGGCCATGCGTTGGACGTGCATCAGTTCCTGGTGGTAGGCGCGGTTGTTGTGCATCACGGTCAGCATCGGGATCTTGTGATGGACGGCGGTCCACAGCGCGCCGGGGCAGCACATCAGCTCGCCATCGCCCTGAATGTTGACGACGAAGCGGCCCTGAGCCCGATGTGCCAGAGCCGCGCCGACCGCCGCGGGCGCACTGTAGCCAACGCCATAACCGCCCGGCCCGCCGGTGAACTGATAGACCTTTTCCATCTTCCACGTCTTCTGCGGCCAGAAACTCTGGAAAAACGGATCACCCGTCGTCAGCGCCCAGTCCATGTCCCTGATCTGCGCCCAAATCTCCGCACAAACCCTGGCGAGGCTGATCGGGCTGGCATCCCAGCCATACGTGGCGCTGGTCAGCATCACGTCCTGCGACCGCTTGAACGCGTCGCGCATCTTGTCGCCCCGACCGTCGATGGCGGAGCGCCGGTCAGCCCCCAGTGCCCGCCGCACCGCCTCCGTCAGGGACGGCAGGCTGGTCTCGCCATCACCGACGATGTCGATATCCACCGGTTGGTAACGCTGGAAATCCTGGAAGTTGGCGCGCATCGGAATCGTCGTCGTGCCCAGGCTGATCAATCTGGCGCCAGGCTTCGCCACATGCACCTCATCCCGGTGGATCAGGTCGCGCAGATCGTTCACCGTGCCCCAGAAATCGACCACCTCGATACCCAGGATCACGTCCGCCTGCCCGACCAGCGCGCGTGCGCGAGCGGTTTGGTTGAGGTAATGCTGGTTCGGCATGTTCAGGCGGCCAAGCTTGTTCACGACCGGGGCCTGCAGCGCCTCGGCGAGCGCCACCAGCGCGTCCACGCCAGCCTGGGTCCGGCTGTACCGATCCACCACGATCACCGGGTTTTCCGCGCCAGCCAGCAGCCGAGCCGCCTCGGCAAGCGCCGCGGGATCGCCCGCTGGCGGGTGCGGGATCGAAAGCCGCGGCACGGTCGTCGGCTGATCCGCCATCGGCAAGTCCGCCATTGGCCGTTCCTGCAACTCGGAATCCGCCATGATCAGCACCGGCGCGGCCGGCGGCGTAACCGCGATCGCATAGCCTCGCACCAGCGATTCAGCGAAATGTTCATGCGACGCCGGCTGGTCGTCGAACTTGACGAAATCCCGCACGATCGCCGCATTGTCCTGCGCCGCGTGCATCCACTCGACCCCCGGGCGGCGCTTGGTGGCGTCCATTCCGTTGCCGGCGATCATCACAACCGGAACCCGATCGCACCACGCGTTGTAGATCGCCATCGACGCGTGCTGCAGCCCCACCGGCCCGTGCAGCAGCGTGGCCATCGGTTTGCCGGCGACCTTGGCATAGCCGTGCGCCATGGCGACCGAAATTTCCTCGTGCAGGCAGGTCAGCAGCTCCGGCTGGCGGTTGCCGCCATAGTTGATGATGGATTCGTGCAGGCCGCGGAAGCTGGACCCCGGCATCGCCGCGACGTATTCGACCCCGATCTGCCTGATGACGTCGACCATGAAGTCGGATCCGGAGCGCCCTGCCACCACCGGTTCCTCACGCGGAGGCGCCGCTTCGGCCGCCGCGACGCCAGCCCCCGGCGTGACCGCGCTCGGCTTGGGGGACGCTGGCTGGGCTGACGCCTTTTCCGGCAGTGACGCCAAACTCGCCGCCCCACCCACCGCCACGGCGGAGAAGAAGCCGCGTCGTTTCACGCCCACCCTGGTCATTCTTTCTTTCCCCCTCAGCCCGCCCGGAATCCGCAACAATCAAGCCGAATCTTCCGTCACCTCGCGCACCCAGAGCTCCCACGGGCGCTGCACCTGACCATCATTTGTCGCAGCCGCCAAGCGTGCCTCACCTTCCGTCAGATACGTTACTTCGCCAAGCCGCATCGCGTCCGATTGCAGTCGCGCGTTCATCTCCATGTAGATCGCGCGATAGACGACCTGCGGCAGCGAGTTGCCGACCACGGTCGCGCCATGCCCGCGCATCAGCGTCGCCGCGCCGGC
>JAQGHW010000792.1 GCA_028291505.1 Rhodopila sp.
GGGTCACGATCCAGGCCGACAAAGGGTCGCGCGCCGATGCCGGCGACATTTCGCATCTTTATGTACGAAACTCGGCCGGCGCCATGGTGCCGCTCGGCACGCTCGGACAGCTTCGGCCGATCGTCGGCCCGGAGACGGTCCCGCGCTACAATCTCTACGGCTCGACCAAGGTCAACGGCAACGCCGCGCCGGGCTACAGCTCCGGCCAGGCTATCGCCGCGATGGAGCGGGCCGCCGCCCGCGCTCTGCCTGCGGATTTCGGTTACGAGTGGACCGGCGTCACCTATCAGGAGCTGAAGGCCGGCTCGGTCGCGGGGATCGTCTTCGGACTGGCGATCGTCTTCGTGTTCCTGTTCCTGTCGGCGCAGTACGAGAGCTGGTCGATGCCCTTCATGGTCATCCTTGCCGTGCCGCTTGCCCTGTTCGGCGCGGTGACCGCGCTGTGGGCGCGCGGCATGCAGTTCGACGTCTATTCGCAGATCGGCCTGGTCATGCTGATCGGCCTGTCGGCGAAAAACGCGATCCTGATCGTCGAGTTCGCCAGGCAGAAGCGAGAGCATGGGTTCGGCATCGTCGCTGCCGCGATGGAGGCAGGACGGCTGCGGTTGCGCCCGATCCTGATGACCGCGTTTGCTTTCATCCTGGGTGTAGTCCCGCTGATGCTCGCCTCCGGCGCCGGTGCGGCGAGCCGGCAGTCGATCGGCACAACCGTCTTCGGCGGTATGTTGGGGGCGACGATCCTCAGCCTCGTGCTGGTGCCGGTTTTCTATGCGGTGATCGAGCGCGTGCGTGAGGGTGGCGCCAGCCGCAGCGAGGCACCAGGCGACAATAACAGCCTTGGGACAGCCCCGGGCGAATAACCATCGGAGCAGGCTACCATGCGTTTCTCAGCAACCACTGCAGGCTTCGCGGCGAGTGCCATAGCGGCCACCGCTATCGGCATCTTTCTGCTCGACGCTTCCGGCCATGGGGCGCCCAATGCCGGCGTGGCGGCGCAGGCGGCCGCCATGACAGTGCCGGTGGCCTCAGTCATCAAGCGGACGGTTCCCGTCTATTTCGACTATGTCGCGACGACCCAGGCAATCCGCAGCGTCACGCTGCAGGCGCAGGCGACCGGCTATCTCGCCCAGCAAGCCGCCCCGGACGGCGCCGACGTCAAGCAAGGCGAGTTGCTCTACCAGATCGACCCGCGCGACTATCAGGCCGCGCTCAACCAGGTGAAGGCGCAGGCGCAGCACGATTCGGCCGCCTACGACTATTCGCACGTATCGGAACGTCGCAATTCAGCGCTGAGCAAGGATGGTTGGGTAGCAAAAGATACGTTCGACCAGGCGACGAGCAACCTTCGCCAGTCGGTGGCCACACTCGCCGTAGATGCGGCGGCCGTACAGACGGCCGAACTCAGGCTGGGTTACACCGAGATCCGGGCGCCGTTCGCCGGTCGGCTCAGCAAGAGCCTGGTCCACGAGGGAGCGCTGATCAACGCGACCGGCACACAGTTCAATACGCTCGTCCAGCTCGATCCGATTTACGCAACCTTCAACCCGAGCGAGACGGAGCTCGCTGCCATTACGAAATCCAGGTCGAAGGGCCCGATTTCGGTGGACGTTCAGCCGGCGGACGACGCGCAGCAGCGATTCAGCGGCACTCTCACCTTCCTCGACAACGTGGTCGATCGGAGCACCGGAACGATCACGGCGCGCGCGACGATCAGCAACCCGGACCACACGCTACTGCCAGGAGAGTTCGTCCACGTGCATGTCCACATCGCTGACCGGCCGGACGCGCTGCTGGTGCCACAGGTCGCGCTGGGTTCCAGCCAGCTTGGCAGGTTCGTTTACGTCGTCGGCAAGGACAGCAAGGCAGAACAGCGTATCGTCTCGTCAGGCGCCAGCTATGGAAGTCTCATTGTCATAGAGAAGGGTGTGGAGGAGGGTGACAGGATCATAGTTGGCAACCTCCAGAAGATCGTCGTCGGCGTTCCGGTAGAACCAAAGCCAGCGACGGTCGGCTCCACGTAGCACTTGGCGCGGCACCGTCAACTTGTCGTCCATGGAATATCGGATGGCGCGATGGGTTTGATGGCGGTCGCCGAGGGGCGTGATTACGCAGCCACCGCCACGCCGGTACCTCGGCCCGGATGGTGAAGGCTTGACTGCGAGCAGAATGAAACCTGGCGGCGGCGCCCGACCTTCCTACGCCCCGCGTGCGTCGATCTGCCCCGCCTTGATCGCCTCCAGAAAAACCTGCCAGTCAGCCCGGGTCTGTGCCGCATAGGCTGTGGCAAAGGCCGCGATCGCCGAGTCAAACGCCATCCCCGAACCGATATAACCCGCGATCCGTGCCGGATCCCCCGACCTGGCGTGCGCTCGCGCCAGGGTCACGCCGCACAGCATCGCATGGTAGGGCAGTGCACCCTCGGCCAGGTCGGCGCCGATCAGCGCCAGCCGGCTATCCTTCAACTGGCGGATATAGCATTGCTGGTCGTCCCCCCGGTCTTCCGTCCAGCCGAGGAAAAGATCAGGCACCGTCTGCATGATCCGCTGCCCCACCACCACCCGCTGCCCCTGGTTCGAATACACGCTTGGTCCCGCATAAGGCGCCAACGCGGATGTCTGTGCCTCCTTCAGTTGCAGCAGCAGGGTCTGGTCGTCGCGCGTAACGAACAGGCCGATGGCGCAGAACGTGCCGACGCTGCCGACGCCGACGACCTTGAAGGCGACGTCGGCCAACTCGTAACGATCCAGCAGGATGCGGCGTTCTTCCGGCAGCGACAGCTTGTAGGACTCGAAGGCCGTGCGGGCGACGATCTCATGCGTGTCGTCGCGCTGGCCGGACAGCGGGAAGATCAGCGGCGGCTTTTCCCTGATGCGCCACTGGCCCTTGGCCCGCTCGATCAGCTTCGGATAGCCGTCATGCCCGGCTTCGACAGCGGTCTGCAGCCGCTTCAACTCACGGTCGCGCAGTCTGTCGTCCGCGATCCCGTCCAGCACCTCGGCAACATCGACACGGGATCGCCACGATGCCAGCGGCGCCAGCCTCGCCAGTTCGTGCATATGCTGGCGGTAGGCCAGCACCGCCGCCCCAGCCAGGTGGCGCGCCGCCCGTTCGCCCATGTCGCGCGTCAGGGCGTCCACCGCGAAGCTGGCGGCCAGCCGCTTCAAGTCCCACTCGAACGGGGCGGGCAGGGTTTCGTCGAAATCGTTGACGTCGAACACCGGCGTGCCCTCCGGCGAGGCAAACGTGCCGAAATTCTCCAGATGGCAGTCGCCGCAGGCCTGCACCCACAGTCCGGTCGTCGGCGTGTCCGCCAGGTCGGCCGCCATGATGGCCGCGGCGCCGCGGAAGAACGTGAAGGGCGACGCCCGCATCCGGTCGTAACGGATCGGCAGCAGGCTGGCGATACGGTGGCGGCTGGATTCGGCCAGGATGTCCACCGGATCGCGGCGCGACGCCGACGGCACCCACCGCGCGTGCGCACTCCGCGGCACGATCTTGCGAAGTGCCTGGCCAGCCTGACGCCGCTCCGTCGCGGGCAGGACGGTCGCCGTCTGCATGTGCTCCAAGGGCATTGCCGTTTCCGGTGAGTTTCAGTATATCACACCTTGAATCGAAAGAATCGCAAGTGTTAAAGTGACCAAACAACACTATTTCGGAGCACTTTCAGCCAGATCCGTCTTGCTACTGTCACATTAACCATTCCGGCCGCGATAGTCGCACCAATATCAGCAATGCCGCCGCGATGATCCCGGCGATCACGTCGTCCGCCATGATGCCGAACGCCCCGTGCCGGCGGTCGGCCCAGCCGACGGGGCCGAGCTTGGTGATGTCGAACAGGCGAAACAGGATGAAGGCGGCGATCAGGCCGGGGATCGTAGGGCGGGCCAGTGCGAGCATGGTGATCCACTGGCCGGCGAATTCGTCGATGACAACCCAGCCAGGGTCGCCGTCTATTCCGGCCCGTTTCACCGCCAGGTAACCGCCGGCGGTCGCAAATAATGCCGCCAGTGCAAGCGCCCACGGCGATAGCATCAGCAAGCCCGCGCCGGTGACCACGGCCGCCGCCGACGCGACCGTTCCGGCCGCCAGCGGGGCGTATCCAATGCCGAAGCCGGCAGCGAGCAAACGGGCCGGCCTCATGCGGTCTGCGCCAGGAAGGTCTCGATAGCGGCAAGCGCGGGCGGTTCGATCAGGATCGGCGCGTGGCCGATGTCGGGCAGCGTCACGACCGTCATCCGCGGATGGACGGCCTGCATGCGGGTCACCGTCCCGGGCAGCAGGATGTTGCTGACCGCGCCGCGCAGCAGCAAGACGGGGACATGGGAAAGCGCACCGAACAACGGCCAGAGGTCAGGCGGCGGACGGTTCAGCAGTTGGGCGATGCGAATGTCCCACAGCGGATGCCACCTTCCGTCCGGCCCGGGCTGGTACGTCAGTTCCGCCATCCGGCGCCAGGCGGCATCGGTATCCAGCGACATCGGCGGCAGGCTGTCGCGCAGCATGGCGACACAGGCCTCCAGGCTTGCCAGCGCCGGATCGGTGCCGACGAAGTCGCGAACGTAATCAGCCCCCTCCGGCCCGATATCGGGGCCGATGTCGTTCAGGACCACGCCCCGGATCAGCCCCGGCCGAGCGGCGGCCAGGCCCATGGACAGCAAGCCGCCGAAGCTGGTGCCGATGACGATCGCGTGGTGGATGTGCAGCGCGGCGCAGACGTCCATGACGTCGCGAACGCATGGCTCCGGCGCATAGCGGCTGACGTCGCGGCAGCGGCCGGAATCGCCCCGGCCGGCGTAGTCGACGGTTACCACACGGCGGCCCGCAACGATCGCCGGGGCCAGCGTCTCGAAGTCGGCCCCCGTGCGCACCAGCCCCGGCAGGCACAGAATCGGCGCCAGGGCACGCCAACTGTCGCCCGCCAGGCTGTCGCGAGTACGCCATTCCCGAACACGCAGCGGCAGGCCGTCCCACCCGGAGATGGTGTAGGTCAATTGTTCGACGATTCCCCCGCCCGGCATGGCCCCGCCCCCCGGCATGGCCCCGCCCTGCATCGCGAGACCGCCGTCGCCCCTCACCGCGTCCACGGCGTGTTCGTCAGGATCGGAGCGGAATCATTCCGCCCGGCGCGATACATCGTCACGTTCTCGGTCACCCGTTGGACGTAGTTGCGGGTCTCGCCCACGGGGATCAGCTCGATCCAGTCGACCATGTCGACCGGCCCGGTGCGCGGATCGCCGTTCTCATCGAGCCATTGTGCCACCCGGTGCGGCCCGGCGTTGTAGGCGGCGGCGGCCAGCGGCACGCAGTTGTCGAACCGCGTCAGCATGTCCTGAAGATACGCCGAACCGAGGCGGATGTTGCTGCCCGCATCGGAGGTCAACGCCGGCACGGAGACCGGGATGCCCAGTTGTTTTGCCACCGCGCTGGCGGTCGGCGGCATCAACTGCATCAGCCCGCGGGCGCCGGACGGGCTAAGCGCGCCGATATCGAAACTGCTCTCCTGCCGCATGATCCCGAGCGAGAATGCCGGATCGGGCGGCGCGGCCGGATCGAACGGCGAGGGCCAACCGGCGTGCGGCAGCGCCAGCCCATCGCGACCCATGCGGCGCGCCACGAAAACTGCCCCGTCCGGCATCCCCGCGCTCAACGCGAACACCGCGGTAAGCGTGCGTTCGGCCGGAATCGGAGCCAGTTCGTCCATCCGCGTCAGAAACACCCGGGCACGTGCCGGGTCACCCCAGGCGATCAGCCAGGCGGCGGCCCGAAGCACCTCATGTTCGGTAAAGGCCAGCGCGGTATCCCGCGTCCAGGTCGGATCGCCCAGCTTGCCGATCCGGCTCGCCGGGGTCTCACCCAGCGCAAGAGTTGCCAGCTGGCCGTAGAACGTCGTCGGCCAGCTGGCAGCCTTCTCAAACTCCGGCTTCGGGTCCTTCCCCCCCGCCGCCGCCGCACGCCCCAGCCAGTAATGCGCTCGGGCCTGCGTGATCAGCGCGTGCGACGTGGCCAGCACCTGGAAATGGCGCGTGGCGGTTGCCGGATCGTGCAGCTTCCTCAGTGCGATGAAGCCGGCCAGGAACTCGGCGTCGGCGCGCGATTCGTCGCTGGTCTGGCCATGCCCGGCCACCACGGCATAAGCCGTCTTTGGGTCGCCATCGTGCAGCAGCTTGCGGGCGAGCAGGTTGCGTTCGGACCAGAAAGCCGGAACGTCGCCGGCGTCCGCCGTCCGGATCAGCAGCGCGGCGGCGTCAGCGGCGTGGTCGGCATGACGCAGCGCCCGGGCGCGGTCCAGCGACAGGCCGGCATCGGCGCGCAACCCGGCCGGGAGCGCGGCAACCAGCGCCTCGGTCTGTGGATCGTCACGTTTGGCGGCAAGCCGCGCCTCGGCCGCTGCGTGGTGCGCCGGATCCAGCCGAATGATCTGCCGGCCCGCGGCCGCCGGGTCCGATTGCCAGGCCAGGTGCTGGAAGCGGGCCCACTGGTCGTCGGCGGTGGCCACCCCACCCCAGCGGCGAAGGAAGGCTGCCTCCACGGCCGGCGAGTCGACGGCGTTGATCCAGGCCTGGCGGGCCAGCGCGTTGGCATCGGCGGTGCGGCCCGCGTTGGCGATGGCCTCGGCGCAGCGCAGCATCGCGGTCGCCAGGGTGGGCACCGACGCACACTGGGCCAGGACCGCGGCGTCGTCGGGGTCCAACGCGATGGCTTCCTCACGGCGATGCTCCAACATCGCTTGCGCGGGCCAGTCCGGGTTGCGCTGCATGAAATCGGCGATCTCGGATGCGGTGGCGGCCCCGGGTGCGCGCAGGCGCAGATACAGCACCAGCTTCTCCGGCACCGGGTCGGCGAAACGGGCGGCTTCCGCCTGCGCGTCAGCCCAGCGGTTGGACCGCACGGCGTTCAACGGGTTTGGTTCCTCCGCACGAACTCCCCCGGCCAGAAGAAGGGTAAGGCCGGCCACAACGAAGCGAATCGGATCGCGCATGACTCCTTCTATCAAGCTCAGCCTTGCAGCGCATCCATCCCGAGCCTAGGTTCCGCCTCTTCATTGTGTCCTGCCCCCGAAGTGCGTCGCTTTTGCGGCGGACGTAGGGGACGAGCAGGCCACTCAAACAGAGAGCTAGTGTCGCGAACCTCAGATTCGCCACTATGGCGGACTTCAGATTCGGGACACTAGAAAATCGCGTGGGGAGAAGGGATATGTTCAAGGGATCGCTCGTCGCGTTGATCACGCCCATGCGGGACGATGGATCGGTCGATGAGAAAGCCTATGCCGAGTTCGTCGATTGGCAGATCAAGGAAGGCACCAATGGCGTCGTTCCGGTCGGTACCACCGGCGAAAGCCCGACGCTTTCCCACAATGAGCACCGCCGGGTCGTCGAAATCGCGATCGAGGTCGCCAACGGCCGCGTGCCGGTGATCGCCGGCGCCGGGTCGAACAGCACCGAGGAAGCGATTGCCCTGGCGCAACACGCCAAAGAGGCAGGGGCCAACGCGGCCCTGATCGTCACGCCGTACTACAACAAGCCGACGCAGGAGGGCATGTTCCTGCATTACACCGCCATCGCCGACGCGGTGGATCTGCCCATCATCATCTACAACATTCCCCCCCGCTCGGTCGTCGACATGAGCGTGGAGACGATGGCCAGGCTGGCGAAGCACCGCAACATCGTCGGGGTGAAGGACGCCACCGCCAACCTGGTGCGGCCGTTGCATACCCGCCGAGCCTGTGGCGACGATTTCTGCCAGTTGTCGGGTGAGGATCACACCGCCCTGTCGTTCAACGCCGCCGGGGGAGTAGGCTGCATCAGCGTGACCGCGAACGTGGCACCCAGGCTGTGCAGTGAGATGCAGGCCGCCTGGGCCGAGGGGCGGGTGGCCGACGCGATGGCGCTGCAAAACCGGCTGGTGCCGCTGCACGACGCGCTGTTCGCCGAGACCAGTCCCGGACCGGTCAAGTATGCCGCCTCGCTGCTGGGCAAGACGTCCGAACGCTGCCGCTTGCCGCTCGCCCCGATCATGGCGCCGACCCGTGCGAGGGTAACCGCCGCCATGACCGAGGTCGGGCTGCTTAACTGAGGATTGCAAAGATACCGAGGACCGCAACGATCGTCATGGCCCATGCCCCGTGTCATGGCCGGGCTTGGCCCGCCCACCCACGACTTGCGGTTGGTGTCGCGTTAAAATCGTTGGTGACCGGTCCAAGCCCAGCCACGCCACGGCGGCGACGGCCCACGGGCACCGCGTGTGGGTGCGCTCATGGCTGAAGCCAAGAAAAAGGGCCTGATCTCCCACGGTATCGCGGCGCAGAACCGGCGGGCGCGGTACGACTATACCATCAAGGACACGGTCGAGGCCGGCATGGTGCTGAAAGGGCCGGAGGTGAAGTCGCTGCGCCTCGGACGGGCGACCCTGAATGAGGCATGGGCCGGCGAGCGCGAAGGGGAAATGTGGCTGTTCAGTTGCTACATCCCCGAATACCAGGGCGGTGTGCTGTCCCGGTTCGAGCCGCGGGCGCCCCGCAAGCTGCTACTGAAGAAAAAGCAGATCGTGCAGCTTCTGGGCGCCGTATCGAAGCAGGGCGCGACGCTGGTTCCGTTGCAGATCCATTTCAATGACCAGGGACGAGCCAAGGTGCTGCTCGGGGTCGGCCTGGGCCGGCAGA
>JAQGHW010000226.1 GCA_028291505.1 Rhodopila sp.
AAGCGCAAGGTGACCAACTGGTTCCGTCAGCGCTCGCGCCACTGGCCCTGTTCGGTTGCACCCGGTGTGGGTATAGGGCGGTGGCGCGGATGCATTGGCTGCGGCTCGGCAGCCGTTTCAGAACGGAGCGACTGCACCGCTCGGGGCTACCATCCGTTCCTCAGTCGTAACGTCCTCTGTTGCAGCACCCATCGGCAAGTCTCCGCGGACGACCGCAGATTCCACTTCGTTCGCTACACGGCAGCGGTTTTGAGCCTGCTGGAAGCCGCCTGAGTCAAGCGTCGGGATCTTCCGCTCAGGTCGATTCGAGCTGTTTGCCGATCGGCAGGCTTCGGATGCGCTTGCCGGTCGCCGCGAAGATCGCATTGCAGAGTGCCGGCGCGAACGGTGGAAGCCCAGGTTCGCCTACGCCGCTCGGTGGGATGTCGGGCCCGGACGGGGTGATGTAGACGTTGGTCAGAAACGGTGCCTCATCGATCCGAGCTACGGGGAAGTCGTCGAAGTTTCCCTGTTCGACACGGCCATTCTTAAATGTCAGTTCGCCATATTTAGTGAGACTGAGGCCCATGATCATGGCGCCTTCCATCTGTGACGCTATGCGCTCCGGATTGACGAACATTCCGCAATCGATGGCCGTGTCCACGCGTGGGATCGTCAGTTTTCCCTTATCGTCTACCGCGACCTCGACGATCGTCGCGATATAGCTGACGAAACTTCGATGCGCCGCGATCCCAAGCCCATGGCCCTTCGGCACGGACCGGTTCCAATCGCCCTTCTCAGCGACCAGTTCCACCACGCGGCGCAGACGCCCTGCATCGATCGGATAGCTCGAAAGCGGTTCACCGTAATTCCACAAATCCTTCGTCGAAGGGCCGACATCGACGATGCGCGCCGGACCGATCAGCGCGAGCAGTACATCTTTTGGGTCGCGTCCGGTCTCATGCGCGATTTCGGCGACCATGCTTTGTACCGCGAACGCGTGCGGAATGTTCGATACCGAACGGAACCAGCCGATCCGGGTGTGTGCGGCCGCCTCGGGATTCTCACAACGAATGTTTGGGATATCAAACGGCAGATCAACCAGGCCCATGCCCTGCTCGAACGCGGCCTCATGCTTGGCCCCTGCGGCGAAGGTCGAGGCGATCGTCGGCGCGACGCTGCGGTGACGCCAGGCGATCACCTTGCCACTTTTGTCCAGCCCGGCCTCAATCCGTTCGGCCGAGACGGTGTGGGCGAAGTCATGGCGCACGTCATCCTCGCGTGTCCACTGTACCCGGACGGGAGCGCCGATCGTGCGGGCAATCAGAGCCGCTTCAAGCGCGTAGTCGCATTTTGATTTCCGGCCGAAGCCGCCGCCCAACAGCGTCACGTTGATCGTAACGGCCTCGACAGGAATGCCGAGGGTCTTTGCGACGTCTTCCCGGGTTCCACCAGGGCTTTGAACGGGCGCCCAGATTTCCGCCTTGCCGTCCGCGACACGCGCCGTCGCGACAGGCGGCTCCATGCTGACATGGGCAAGATGGGGAAGGTAATATTCGCCGACCACGACCTTGTCCGCGGATTTAAGGGCCGCGTCGGCGTCGCCGTTATCCCGTACCACCTGTCCCGGCTGGCGCGCGGCGTTTTCCAGTTCCGCGCGGTAGCTGACCGAGTTGTAACTGGCGTTCGATCCGTCGTCCCAGACGACCTTTAGCGCATCGCGACCCATGATCGCGGCACCAGTGTTGCGGGCGATGACGGCGACCCCGCCGAGCGGCTGGAACTTCGAAGGCCAGGGCCAGCCCTGGACCTCGATCACCTGCTCTACTCCGGACACCTTGAGGGCATCCTTCGCATCGAATGAAACCAATTTTCCACCGACGACCGGAGGCCTTGCGATGACGGCATATTTCATGCCGGGCAGGCGCGTGTCGGCGCCGTACATTGCTTTTCCGGTCGTTATGTCATGCAGATCGACCATGCCGACCTGGCCTTTGCCGATGTAGCGGAAATCCTTTGGTTCCTTGAGCCGAAGCTCTGATGCCTGGATCACCGGCTGCGCAGCGGCGGCAACCGCCAGCTCACCGTAACCCAGCTTACGTCCTGTGCTGGCGTGGATGACTTCGTGGTTGACGGCCTTCACCTCGGTAACGGCGACGTTCCACTGCTTGGCGGCGGTTGCTTCCAGCATCATTCGTGCCGCGGCGCCGACCTGGCGCATCGGGACCAGGTAATGCCGCGTGCTGCGCGAACCGTCGGTATCCTGGTTACCGTATTTTTCTTCGTCGCCGGGCGCTTGCCGGACACGAACGCGGGTCCAGTCGGCCTCCATTTCGTCCGCCACGATCATCGGCAGACTGGTGCGTACTCCGGTGCCCATTTCCGATCTGGCTGCAATGATGGTAACGATTCCATCAGGCGCGATCGACACGAAGACGCGCGGGTCGTTGACTGTCCCATGCGGCATCTTGTCGGCGCCAGTCGCGTAAGCCGCCATGCCGCGGCGGGACAGGACCGGTGCGGCGAGCACCAGACCGGCGGTGATCCCCATACCGCGCAGCATCGCGCGACGGGATACATTCTCGATATGAGGGGGGAACATCTGTTGCATGGTTCAGGTCCCCGTCGCTGCGAGAAGGATCGCCGCCTCGATCCGCTGGTAACACCCGCAACGACAGATGTTGCCGGCCATGGTGTCCCTGATTTCGTCATGCGAAGGATGCGGGTTTTCCTGGAGCAGCGCCGATGCCTGCATGATCTGACCGGCCTGACAGTAGCCGCATTGCGGCACGTTGGCCTGACGCCAGGCTTTCTGGACCGGATGATCGCCGTGCGGGTCGAGGCCTTCGATAGTGGTGACTTTCTGGCCTGCGACATCGGACATGGCGGTGATGCAGGAACGAGCGGCCTGGCCCTCGACATGAACCGTGCAGGCCCCACACAAGGCTCGGCCACAGCCGAATTTTGTTCCGGTCAGGCCAGCCTCATCACGCAGGTACCAAAGCAGCGGCAGCGACGGATCGCCGTCCCAGGTATGCTCCTGTCCATTGACGGTGAGTTTGATCATTTTCCCCGCTGCTCCTTTCGACGATGAAGGAATCGCCCTGCGCCGCAATTGATCATCTTTCCCGAGCGGCGCCAAGTGCAGGCGCACTTATCTTGACGAGATGAGGATGTCTGCGCGCGCAGCTTGCGATCGACGCCGTTTGGTAGACGGCGGCGGCTTTTTGCTTCGTAACAGACTCGAGATCAAGATCCTTCGGGGTCACGCGTGAACGGGTACAAATTTACGTGTGGGCTGGTGAGCGGCAGTCAGGAAAATTCGCATTCTGCCCCGCGTTTGAAGGCCCCGCTTTGATAGGAGGCGGTAACATCTATGCACTTGACGCAAGTGATTCCCCGCGGGCAATTTGCTGAGGAGGGGTGTCGACAGCTGCAAAATGATAACGTGTGTAAATAAATCTTTCGCCCAAAATATACGGCAACATGCCGAAATATTACGCCGAAGATCGGAGAGTCGGCGCGGCTCGATGGGATTTTCCGCGGGCTTGGCTATCGTTGCTGTGCTTGTTTGCATGACCATGGCTGCGGCTGCGGATCCGCCGACCGATTCCGTTGCCGTTTACACCGACGCGCAGGCCACGGATGGCAGGCAAGTCTACTATCGGACATGTGCCAACTGCCATGCCGAAGATCTCACCGGGAAGGTGGGTCCGGCGCTGACCGGCCGTCAATTTCACCAGATGGTTGCTGCCCAGAAGATGACGGCGCCCCTGCTCTTCCATTTCATCGCGACGCGGATGCCGCAGACGAAGCCAGGATCCCTCACGCCGGGGGAATGCGCGGCGATCATGGCGTTCATCCTCAAGCAGAACGGCTATCCGTCGGGCAGCACCCCGCTCACGGTCGATAACCCGGACCTCGGGAAAATCGATCTCGCCGGCGCCCCGAAGGGAAGCGGATAGACACAAGGTGTTCCCGGATCCAGGCGAAGCGTCACATCCATTTTTCGAAGGAGGAAGGTCATGACAGCCAACAAACACAAGATAAAATCGAGCGACCGGCGAGTGGCGCTGCTGGCGCTATGCGCGACCGGCGGCCTGGGCCTATTGGCGCCATTGGCGATGGCGGAACAGGCGCAGACAGCGGCGAGCGGGACCCGGCAGCCGGCTGCGCCGTCAACGCCGGCGCAAGCAACGGCGACGCCCCCGGGTAGCAGCGATACTGTCACGATCGCGCAGGGTGCCCCGCGTCCGGTCGGCGTCAATGTCAACGTCTCGGACCAGGATCTTCTGAGTGCGCCGCAGAACACCAACGACTGGCTGCTGTATGGCCGCACCTATGACAATCAGCGGTTCTCGCCGTTGACCGCGATCAAGACGTCCAATGTGAAAAGCCTGACCCCGGTTGCCATCATCCAGACCGGTGTGGCGAATAGTTTCGAAGATTCGCCGATCGAGGTGAACGGGGTTCTTTTCATCGCGACGCCGGACGATCATGTGCAGGCCTATGACGCCACCAGCGGCAAGGAACTCTGGGCGTACACGCCGGAGCTGAACTTCTCGGACCTCTGCTGCGGGCATCAGTCGCGCGGCGTGGCTGTCGCCTACGGGAAGGTCTTTCTTGCCACGCTGGATGCGCGCCTGATCGCGCTTGACGCGGCCACGGGCAAGCCGGTCTGGGAGAGCCACCCGGCGGAAGGGCTGCCGGACGCGACGCACTACTCGTTCACCATGGCACCGCAGGTCTATGATGGCGTGGTGATCATCGGCAGTTCGGGTGCGGAATATCCGACCCGGGGCTTCGTCGCCGGCTTCAATGCCGAGACCGGCAAGAAGACCTGGTTGTTCCATACCACGGCCGAACCAGGGCAGCCCGGTGGCGATACCTGGAGCGGCAAGTCGTGGGAGAAAGGCGGCGGCTCGGTCTGGAACACACCGGCCATCGATCCGGCCAACGGCCTGGTATTGTTCGCCGAGGGCAATCCCAATCCGGATAACCAGGGCGAGGCGCGGCAGGGCGCCAATGCCTATACCGACTCGATCGTTGCGCTGCATGTCAAGGACGGCACGCTGGCGTGGTGGTACCAGGAGGTGGCGCACGACTTGTGGGACTATGACGCCGCCGGACCGGTCGTGTTGCTTGACGCGAAGGACAACGGGCAGTTGGTGCCGGCTGCCGCTGAAGCGGGCAAGGAAGGCCAGGTATTCATTGTCAATCGGAAGAATGGCCAGCTTATCCGCAAGTCCGAGCCGTTCGTGATGCAGAGCAGCACGATGGGAACGGTGCCGGGGGACAAGCCGGTGCTGATCTATCCCGGAGCACAGGGTGGCAACGAATGGTCGCCGGAAGCGTTCTCGCCGGCGACGCGCTATCTCTACGTGACGGGCACCAACCAAGCGTGGAAATACGAAGCTCATCCGGCGGGGGTGAAGACCGCCGACAATGAAAAGGAGTTGGGGCTTGGTCTGGTGCTTGGCAGCGTGCTGGAGCCGGTGACCGACCCGCACCCAAGCGGCACCATCCCGCCGACCGGTACACTGTCGGCTGTCGATGTGGATACCGGGCACATCGCCTGGCAGTACAAGGCGGATCTTCCAATGGTGGGCGGGGTGCTTGCCACCGCAGGCGACCTGGTGTTCTGCGGCGAGATGGACGGCAGCTTCGACGCCTTCGATGCGCATAGCGGACGCAAGCTGTGGTCGTTCAATCTGGGCGCCGGTGTCCAGGCGCCGCCGATCAGCTATGCCGTTGACGGGGTGCAGTATGTCGCGGTTGCGGCTGGCGGCAACTCCGCGAACGGCAACCCGGAGATCAACGCGCGGCTTGGCAAGCAGTACGGCGACGCCGTGGCGATCTTCGCATTGCCGCACGAGTAGTGTCCTGCCCCCCGACGTCCGGCGCATTTTGCGGCGGACCTCGGGGTTCAGCCTGGCACGAAGCAACGAGAACTGCTGTCGCGAAGCGCTGGTTCGTGACGGAGTTTTCCGACGCCGCGGATTCATCCAGGATGCGGCCTCGTTTTTTCCTGTTGCCAGAATCGTAACGTCCGACCAACCAACTCGTTTCGTGTCGCCATGCTGATCTGCCCGATGTCCGCCCCCACCGATGCACAAGTCAATGAGGCAACAAGTCGGCACCCGCGAGCATTTCAGGCGCGGCAATGCGATTCTCATCCTGGTTGTCGTGCACCCCCCTGCACCGGCAGTCACTTCAGATCGTGACGCCACGGCAGCAGCCATCGTTCCACCCGCGCCACGATGCTGGCGAGGATCAATGAGAGCGCGACGGTGACCGCCAGTTCCGCGAACACCTTCGATATGATGTACAGACTGCCGGCCTTGAAGATCGCGTGGCCGAGCCCGTTCGTTGAAGTCATGAACTCGCCGACGATCGCGCCCACAAGCGCGAAGCCGACGGTCATCTTCAGACCGGCGAAGATGTCGGTCAGCGCGGAATGGACGACCAGGTAGCGGAAAATCTGCGGCTTCCGTGCGCCAAGCGCGCGCATCAGATTGATCTGGTCAGGGTCTACACCCATCGCGCCCTTGTACGAAATCACCAGCGAAACGACGACGACAGACAGCGTCGCCATGGCGACCTTCGAGCTGAAGTCGGTTCCGAACCAGATGATCACGATCGGAGCGACCGAGATCATCGGGATCGATCCCAGCGCGAGGATGAAGGGTTGCAGCACGCGCGAGATGAATCGCGAATACCAGAGCGAAAGCCCAATGGCGGTGCCCAGGATGTTGCCGAGCGCGAAGCCGGCGAGGGTCTCCGCTCCGGTCACCGCGATGTCGGTCCATACCGACCCATCGCGTACCATCGCCTCCAGACTGGCCCAGATCGCAGCTGGCGAGCCGAACAGGAAGGCGTTTACCGCGGCACTTCCGGTTGCCCACTGCCAGATCGCGAGCAGACCCGCAGCGAGCAGCAATTGGCATGACAGGATCTGCAGGGTCTCCCGACGCGGCAGCCAACGCGTATGCGCGGCCGCTTTTTGCTGCGAACGCCAGGGGAGGACAGCCGGCGAGGTGGAGGTGTCTGACAAAACTATTTCTCCTGCTGCGGGGCCGCCCGCTGACCTTCGTCAGTGTGTCCCGCTGACCTTCGGTCAGTGTGTCCCGCTGACCTTCGTCAGCGTATATCGAGCTGCGTCCAGATGGATTTTACGTAACGGGAAAACTGCGGCGTCTCGCGGGCCTCGATCATGTCGGTACGGTCGATCGGCAGATCGATCCTGTGCTCCGCGACGATCTTGCACGGCCGGTGCGACAGCACGAGAACCCGATCGGACATGCTGACCGCCTCCTCCACGTCGTGTGTTATCAACAGCAACGACCTGCCCTCGCCGCGAACGAGACGTACCGTATCCCGCTCAATCAGGATCTTTGTCTGGAAGTCCAGCGCCGAGAACGGCTCATCCAACAGCAGGACCTCGGGGTTTGGCGCGAGCGTGCGGGCGAGCGCCACGCGTTGACGCATGCCCCCGGACAAGGCCGAGGGATAGAAGCCCTCGAACTGATCAAGCCCGAGCCGGTGGAGCAGTTCATGTGCGCGGTCGCGGCGGATCCGCTTTTCGATGCCCTTGACCTCGAGCCCAAGGAGGACGTTGTCGAGCGCGGTGCGCCAGGGAAACAACAGGTCCTTCTGCAGCATGTAGCCGACGCGCGGGGGAACGCCGTTGAGTTCGCGCCCGTACCAAAGCACGGCTCCGCCGCTCGCCGGGGTCAGGCCGCAAATCGTGTTCAGAAGCGTGGTCTTGCCGCAACCGGAAGGACCGACAATGCTGACGATCTCCCCCTTCGCCAGTGAGAACGAGATCGACCGGATGATCTCGACCGCGGTGTTGGCATCTCCTTCAAACGACTTCTGCAGGTCGATCGCGGTCAGCGGCGGCGGCGGTCCGCCATCGACGGTCGATGCCGAACGTCCGGTCATGATCGTGCCGGCGCTCCCGTCCCGCAAATCAAAGCGCCCTTGCCTTCTGTGCGAACTGGTTGTCCACCATCTGCTCGTAGGTTTTGAGCCCGCGAACGTTCTTTAGATAGATCTGCATTTTGATCAGGTTTTCCCATTGATCCCGATCGACGTAGACCGACTGCGCGACGATCTTGTCTTGCAGCAACTGATCGATCGAGGTGTCAACAACGTACTTGGAGAGATCGGGAAACTGCTTGTAGCCGATCTGCTTGGCATAGGCGGGATCTGCGTAGGTCCGGCGGAAGGACAGCTCGAACCCATTGCAGAGCGCCTGGATCAGCTCGGGTTTCGCCTTGATCGTTTCGTCCAGGATTTCAATTCCCGTATTGCAGAACGGGCC
>JAQGHW010000868.1 GCA_028291505.1 Rhodopila sp.
CTGGATCGGATCGTGCCCGGTATGGATACCGAAGTCGCGACGGCTTTCCAGCGCATCCTGCAGAAGCAAGGCATCAAATTCCGGCTGGCCACCAAGGTAACTGGCGCAAGGTCGGGTGCCGACGGCGTCAGCCTGACGATGGAACCGGTAAAAGGTGGCGCGGCCGAGACCCTAAAAGCCGACATCGTGCTGGTCGCCATTGGGCGCCGTCCATACACCGAAGGCCTGGGCCTGGAAGCGGCCGGCGTCGAACTGGATGACCACAAGCGGGTGAAAGTCGATCCTCACTGGGCGACGAACGTGCCGAACATCTATGCCATCGGCGACGTCATCGCTGGCCCGATGCTGGCCCACAAGGGTGAGGATGAGGGCGTGGCCGTCGCCGAAACCATCGCCGGGCAGGCCGGGCATGTGAACTACGACGCCATCCCCAGCGTGGTCTACACGTGGCCGGAGGTCGCCTCGGTCGGCAAAACCGAAGAAGAACTGAAGGCTGGCGGGATCGCCTATTCGGTCGGAAAATTCCCCTTCACCGCCAACGGCCGAGCGCGCGCCATGGGCGATACGGACGGGTTCGTGAAGATCCTGGCGGACAAGGCATCGGACCGTCTGCTTGGCGCTCACGTGATAGGCCCCGACGCCGGCACGCTAATCGCGGAACTGACCACGGCCATTGAGTTTGGCGCGTCCGCCGAGGATGTGGGGCGGATTTGCCACGCGCATCCCACATTGAGTGAGGCGGTAAAGGAAGCAGCGCTGGCGGCGGATGGCCGAGCGCTGCATATGTAGCGGATGAAACCACTTGCGCTGACGATGGGCGACCCTGCCGGGATTGGCGGCGAACTTTCGCTGAAGGCCTGGCTGGCGTTGCGCCAGACGGGGCTGGTGTTTGTCGCGCTGGATGATCCGGAGCGGCTGTCGCGGTTGGCACGGGACATGGGCCTGGCGGTTCCGGTGCAACTGGTCGGAGATGTGGCGCAGGCGGCGGAGGTCTTTCGGTCGGCCCTGCCCGTGCTGGCGGTGCCGCTGGCCGCCGTCCCGGTGCCGGGAAAGCCAAACCTGGCGAACGCCCGCGCCGTTGTCGCCTCGATCGAGCAAGCGACGAAGCTGGCGTTGGCCGGAGCCGTTGGCGGCGTGGTCACCAATCCGATCAACAAGGCGGCGCTGTATCAGGCCGGCTTCGCCTATCCGGGCCATACCGAGTTCCTGGCCGAACTGACCGGGGCGACCGGGCAGCAGATCATGATGCTCGCCAGCCCGATGCTGCGCGTCGTGCCGGTGACGGTGCATGCCTCGCTGCGCGACTCGATTGCCATGCTGACGACGGACATGATTGTCGCGGCCTCCCGCACCACGGCGTCCGCGCTGCGCCGTGATTTCGGCATTGCCTCGCCGCGTCTGGCAATCGCCGGACTGAACCCCCACGCCGGCGAACAAGGCGCGTTGGGGACCGAGGAAACCACTTTGGTGCAGCCCGCGATCGATACGCTTCGAGCGGAGGGTATCGACGTCTCCGGACCCTGGCCACCCGACACGATGTTCACGGCGGCCGCGCGAGCCCGCTACGACGTGGCGATCTGCATGTATCACGACCAGGCGCTGATCCCGCTGAAGACGTTGGACATGGATCACGGCGTGAACGTCACGCTGGGGCTGCCGATCGTGCGGACCTCGCCAGATCATGGGACGGCGTTCGATATCGCAGGCAAGGGCGTGGCCGATGCGACCAGCTTGCTGGCGGCGCTCGAGTTGGCGGGCGCGCTGGCGGAGCGTCGTGCCAGATAACTAAAGTTGCACCCTGGCGTGATGGCTGCCTACACTCCCGTAAAGCCGGTTACGGGATGAAACGCCACTCCTCGCAGCATTCGGGTGGTAATGATGAAGTTGAATCGTCGGTTGGTCCTGCACGCGGCGACAGGTATTGTCGGGTTGGCCCTCCTGCCCCGGGTTGCGTTTGGCCAGAACCGAGCCGAGACGCTGCGTTATGTCACCGGCAACAACATCAATCCACTTGACCCTACGGTCCAGGGCTCAACGAGAGAATCCTTCGGCCTCAGCATGAACGTCTACGACCGGCTGTTCAGTTTCGGCCGCAAGAAGCTGGGCGACAACTGGGTTTTCGACGCCACGAAAATCCGCGGCGAGTTGGCCAAGGGCTATCAGATCAGCCCGGACGGCATGAAGATCACCATCACGCTGCGGCCGGACGCGACGTGGCACGACGGCACGCCAGTCACCGCCGAGGACATCAAATGGTCGCTCGATCGCGCGGTGTCGGCGAAATCGCTGGCGCCGCCACAGTTCTCCACCGGATCGATGACGAGTACCGACCAATTTCGCATCGTCGACGACCACACGATCGAAGTGACCCTGCCGCAACCGGATCGATTGGGACTGGCCAATCTGTGCGTGCCATACGCCATCATGATCAACAGCAAGCTGGCGAAACAGCACGTTACGGCCGACGATCCCTGGGCACTGGATTGGCTGAAATCCAATAGCGCGGCCAGCGGCGCCTATATCGTCGAGAGTTTCAAGCCCAGCGAAAGCGTCATCATTCGCCGCAACGATGCCTGGAAGGGTGGTGCTGACGGTGCGATGCCGTTCTTCCGCCGCATCATCATCCAGACGGTGCCGGAGCCCGCCACGCGCGCCAATCTGATCGAGAAAGGCGACGCGGATCTGGCGATCGACCTCGCTGCTAGCGATATCCCGACAATGGAGAAGTCCACCAAGGCGAAGGTCGTTTCGGTGCCGCAGACCAACGGCTTCACCCACATTTCCATGAACACGCAGATGGCGCCGTTCGACAACGTGAAGGTCCGCCAGGCGATTGCCGCCGCGTTGCCCTTCGAGGACATGTTCAAAGCCGCATTGTTTGCCCGCGGCCGCCGGCTGTATGGCGCCGATTGGACCGGCCTGCCACCGAATAGCGGCTTTCCGCAGCCGATCCCGCTGAAGACCGATTCCACGCGGGCGAAAAAGCTGCTCGCCGAGGCTGGGATGCCTGAAGGTTTCAAGACCAGCTTTGCCTTCAGCACCGGTCAGGCAGCCACCGCCGAACCCCTCGCCGCGTTGCTGAAAGAGGCGCTCGGCAAGATCGGCATCGATGTGGACATCCAGAAGAAGCCGGATGCCGAGTTCAATACCCTGGAGTCCGAGAAGAAAATGCCGTTCTTCGTCGATGCAGCGACTGCCTGGCTGCCGGCGACCGACTATTACTTCCGGCTGTATTTCACCCGCGACCAGCGCTGGAATTTCGCCAGTTGGAAGAATACCGACATCGAACAGATCTCGGCCGCGGCGCGGTTCGAACTCGATCCCGCGAAGTATGACGAGGAGTGCAAGAAGATGATCGAGGTGTTCGCCGAGAACGTCCCGCTGATCATGATGTGGCAGCCCAACCACGACGCGGTGATGGCCGCGAATATCGATGGGTACACCTATCAATTTTATCGCCAGGCCGATTTTCGGGACCTCAAGCGGGTTTAGGGGCGAAGTTGCGCGCCGACGCGCCGGCCCCGCGATCGTGACCACCGTCCTCGCCATTGCCCGCCGTGTTGGACAGCGCCTTCTGTCCTCCATCCCCGCGCTACTCGGGGTTGTCATCATTACTTTCGTGCTGATGCGGGTCATGCCGGGCGACCCGGCGGTATTCTTCGCCTCCGGCCCCAGTGCCGGACAGGCCGAGATCGAGCAACTGCGGCACAAGATGGGGCTCGACAAGCCGATTCCGGTGCAGCTCGTCCGGTACCTGGAAGACGTCGCCACCGGCAATCTGGGGCGCTCGTTGACCACGGGCCAACCGGTGTCCAACGACATACGGCAGCGCTTGCCGGCTTCCCTCGAGTTGACCTTCACCGCGCTGTTCATAGCGCTGCTGCTGGCAGTGCCACTGGGCGTCGCGGCGGCACTGCGCCCGGGTTCGCCGATCGACCACGTGGTGCGCATGCTGTGCACGCTGGGTGTCTGCGTGCCCACTTTCGTCTCCGGCCTGCTGCTGATCTACGTTTTCTACTACCTGCTCGGCTGGGCGCCCGACCCGACCGCACGAATCGATATTTTCGCGGCCAGCCCCCCGGAGATGACCGGGTTCTACCTCATCGACTTCGCCCTTACCGGCGAGTGGGCCGGCTGGTGGGCCGCCTTCACTCAGCTTCTGCTTCCCGCCTTCACCATGGCGCTGTTCGTGCTGGCGCCGCTCGCGCGGATGACCCGAGCGTCCATGCTTGCCGTGCTGGGCAGCGATTTTATCCGGACGGCGCAAGCCATGGGCCTCGGCCGCCCGCGCATCGTGGTGGCGTATGCGTTGCGCAACGCGCTGCTTCCGGTCCTGACGATCACCGGCATTGTCTTCTCCACCATGCTCGGAGCCAACGTGCTGGTGGAGAAAGTCTTTTCCTGGCCCGGCGTTGCGTCCTACGCTCTGGATGCACTGCTGGCGGCCGACTACGCGCCGGTGCAGGCCTTCGTGCTGCTGATGGCGACGATTTTCGTCAGTGTGAATGTGCTCATCGACATTCTGTACGGGATCGCCGACCCCAGGGTCTCAGTCGAATGAGCGCCACCACGCGTCACGCGGTCTTCGTGCTGCGCGGCAACCCGATCACCGCGCTGGCGGCGGCCGGCCTGACCCTGATCATCCTCGCCGCGCTGTTTTCCCCGTGGCTCGCGCCCTATGACCCGATCGCATCCGACGTGTCGCACGCGCTGCAACCACCGAACGCCGCACACTGGGCGGGCACGGATCAGCTCGGCCGCGACATCCTGAGCCGCATCCTGGTCGCCACCCGCCTGGACCTGTCGATCGCGGTTTCCGCCGTCAGCCTGTCGTTCATCGCCGGTGCCATCGTGGGAGGTTTCTGCGGCTACCGCGGCGGCAGGCTGGACCGCTGGGTGGGCCGCATCGTCGACGTGCTGATGGCGTTTCCGCTGTTCGTCCTGGCAATGGCGCTCGTCGCGGCGATGGGCAACCGGGTGGAAAACATCGTCATCGCCACCGCCATCATCAATCTTCCCTTCTACACCCGCTTCGCCCGCGCCGAGGTCAACGTTCGCCGCAACAGCGGTTGGGTCGAAGCTGCGCGCGCGTGCGGGGAGGGTCACCTGACGCTTGTGCTGCGCTTCCTGCTGCCCAACGTTCTGCCGGCGATGGCGGTGCAGATTTCGCTGAACCTCGGCTGGGCGATCCTCAACGCCGCCGGCCTGTCGTTCATCGGCCTGGGTGTCACCGCACCCACGCCGGAATGGGGCATCATGGTGGCCGAGGGTGCCCGCTTCATCACCACCGGCAAATGGTGGCTGGTCGGCTTCCCCGGCCTGGCGCTGATGCTGACAGTGCTGTTCTTCAACCTGCTGGGCGACGGGTTGCGAGACATCCTCGATCCACGGATGCGGACGTGAAACTGCCATCCGCGCATGCGGACCAGACGCTGCTCCAGGTCGACGACCTGCGGGTCAGCTTCTCCACCCGCCACGGCATGGTGGATGCGCTGTCCGGCGTCAGCTTCGCGCTGGAATCCGGTCAGACCCTGGGCATCGTCGGCGAAAGCGGGTCCGGCAAATCGGTGACCTCGCTGGCGGTCATGCGGCTGTTGGATCGGGCGGGGCGAATCGCCGGAGGGCGCGTGCTGTTCCAGGGCCGCGACATCACCCGAGCCGGAGCCGCTGAACTGCGCACCCTGCGCGGTGCCGCGATGTCGATGATCTTCCAGAATCCGCGTGCCGCACTGAACCCGATCCGCACAGTCGAGCAACAGATCGCCGACGTTTTACGCGCCCATAAACGAATGGCGGCATCCGAGGCTCGGGCGCAGGCGCTGGGGCTGCTCCGCGCCGTCCAGATCAGGGATGCCGAACAGCGGCTGCATGCCTACCCCGGAGAATTGTCGGGCGGCATGTGCCAACGGGTGATGATCGCGATGGCGATCGCCTGTGAGCCGGCGTTGCTGATCGCGGACGAGCCCACCACCGGGCTGGATGTCACTACGCAGAAGATCGTCATGGATCTGCTGTCTGGAATCACCGCCGACCGTGGCATGGCGATGATCCTGATCACCCACGACCTGGGTCTCGCGGCGCGGTACTGCGGCGAGATCGCGGTGATGGAGCGCGGCCTGATCGTTGAGCGTGGAGCCACCGAGGCGCTGTTTCAGCAGGCGCGGCATCCCTATACCCGACGGCTGATTGCGGCCTCACCGACGCGGCGGTCGACGCTGGCCGATCTGGCGGAAGGCGATGGAGAGGCGATGTGCGGCCCCTTGCCCACCAGTGTGGGTCAGCCCATTCGGCGTCCTCCCGGAACCGGCCTGCTATTGGAACTCCAGCATGTGACCAAAACCTTTTCCGGGGGTGTGAAGGCCGTCGACGACGTATCGTTCGCCCTGGCGCCCGGTGGCAGCCTGGGTCTTGTCGGCGAATCCGGATCGGGCAAGACCACGTTGTCGCGGCTGATCTGCCGGCTGATCGATGCCGATGGCGGCGATATCATTTTCAGCGGGGAATCAAT
>JAQGHW010000892.1 GCA_028291505.1 Rhodopila sp.
ACCTGATCGAGCGTCCGGTCGCTGATGAACCCCCGTCCCTCGCCCAGCTGCTCCCGGTCTTTCGCCAGGGCGTTCTGTAACGCTAGGTCCGCCTTGTTGTGATCCAGTTGGCGGCGCGCGCTCTCCAGGGAACTTCGCCTGGATTCGAGCTGGGCCTTGGCTTCGGCAAGCTCCTGCTTCATCTCGGGAACGTCGATCACCGCAAGGACTTGGCCCGCCTTCACGTGATCGCCGATATCGACGCGAACCTCGGACAGGTATCCGGAAACTTTGGCGAAGAGATCGGTTTCCTCAAAGGCTTCGAGGGTGGCGTTGGTTTGGAGACGGTGAGCCACCGTGACGCGGCGTGGACGCACAACCTCGACCAGCGGGGGACTATCCGCCTTCGTTGAATTCACTGGCGATGGCGATGCTTCCAGGTGCCGCCCAGCAACGATGCCTGCCGCGCCGACACCGACCATGACTACCAAGACCTTTATGCCCGTTCGACTCGTGAAATTCATAGTGTTCCGCCTTTAAGTTCCGTTCTGACTGCTGGCTTACTCCGCTGCCCGAGCATGGTGTTCGGCGCATGCATCGCCGCGATTCGACGCCGACCCGAAAAGCTGGGCCGGCTCAAAATAGCGGCTATGGGGGTCGTCAGGATCGAGCGACGCGGAAATCGGGGCATGCCGCGACTGGAGCATGGCCAAGATCGCCGGCAGGATGATGAGGGTGGCGCACGTTGCGCCGAGGAGACCGCCGATCACCGCGCGCCCGAGCGGCGCACTTTGCTGTCCGCCCTCGCCTAGACCCAATGCCATCGGCACCATCCCGGCCAACATCGCGAAACTGGTCATCAGGATCGGGCGCAGACGGCTCCGTGCGCCTTCTATTGCTGCCTCCCATGGTTCGCGGCCCTCGACCCGGCTGCGCTCAGCGAAGGTCACGAGCAAGATGGCGTTTGCCACGGCGACGCCGATTGCCATGATCGCGCCCATGAAGGATTGAATGTTGAGTGTGGTCCGGGTGAGCCAAAGCATGAGTACGACCCCGGCGATCACGGCGGGAATCGTCAACCCCACCGCCAGGGAAAGCCGGAACGATTGGAAATTGGCTGCCAGTACCAGAAGGATGACACCCACCGCCATCAGGAGCCCCAGGCGCAGTCCTCCGAACATCTCCGCCATCGGCTGGATTTGCCCACGCACGGTGACGTTCACCCGATCGGGCGGCTTGCCCGTATCGTTGATCGCCTGCTGCACGCGGGCTGCCGCGCGTCCCAGATCCTCGCCGGAAATGTTCGCGCTCAGTGTCAGCATGCGCTGCATGTTGTAGCGGTCGTATTCGCCGAGCGCCGTGCCGTCGCTGACGCCGGCCACATTGCGGAGATCGATCTGTTTGCCCGACCGGCGAGCGATCGGAAGGTTCTTTACCTCCTCCAGCGAATTCATCTGGTGCTCAGGGATCTCGACCTGCACCTGATAGCCAATGCCGCTCTTGGGATCGGCCCAATAATTCGCGGAGGTGTAGCGACTGGACGACGTGCCCGCGACGACCGATTTCGCCACGTCATCCGTCGTCACCCCCAGAACGCCCGCCCGCTCGCGGTCTACGCTGACCTTTACGGTCGGGTAATCGAGTTCCTGCTCGACTCCCAGGTCTCGCAACGTCGGCACCTGTGCCAATTTCGCTCGCAGCTTGTCGGCGTATTGTCGGCTGTCGGCGAGGTTCGGCCCGCTCACCGCCACTTCGATCGGTGTCGGCGCGCCGAAGCTCATCACCCGGCTGACGATGTCGCTTGGCTCGAATGAGAAGCGTACACCGGTCAGTTCTTGCGGCAGTTTCTGACGCAGCCGCTCCTTCAAATCCTCGATGCCGATTTTGGCGCCGCGCTTGAGTTGCACCTGCAGCACCGCTTCCTCGGAGCCGGAACTCCAGAGGTAAATGGTATTGATGGGGTAATTAGGCGGCTGCGTGCCGACAAACCCGAGGCTGATGTCCACGTTATCCGGCCCGACCTCGCGCTTGATCACGTCGAGTGTCTGCAGCGCGATCTGTTCGGTGCGCTCGATGCGCGTTCCCGCGGGAGCCCGGAGATGCAATTGGAGCTGGCCGGTATCCACGATCGGAAAAATCTCGGTGCCGAGCGAACTGCCGACCAGGAAAATGATTGCCCCGCTGATGATGAGATAGGAAAGCACGACGATGCGCCGCCGTTTCATGATGGCGCGCGCAAACCGATCGTAGCTCGCGCGTAGCCGATCGAAAAACGTCTCTTGCGGCGTGTAGTGAGTGCTCGGATTGCGCAGCATCCAGACCGACAGTACCGGCACAAAGGTACTGGAAAGCAGATACGACCCTACCATCGAGAAGCCGACTGCCAACGCCAAGGGTACGAAAAGGTTGTGCGCAGCGCCGGTCATGAAGAAGGCGGGAATGAACACCGCCAGAATGCAGAGCATGGCGACGAACCGGGGCAGCGTCGTCTCGGCCGTGGCTTCGCTCGCGGCACGGGCAAGGCTGCGGC
>JAQGHW010000896.1 GCA_028291505.1 Rhodopila sp.
TCGCGGAAGCTTCCTCCGGTGAGTCGCAGCGGATCTGGGCCTGCAGCACAGCCCGGAGCAAATGATGCAGCAACTCGGGATTGCCATCAGCCCAGTCTTCGCCAACGCAAAGGCATTTCTCAGGATGAAATGGCCAAATCACCGACGTGCCGATCAAAATGCGCCCCGCCCCCTGACGCTCCGCGACGTCACCCCACGGGGCGCCGGCGCAGAAGCCGGCGATACTGCCCGAAGCCAGCGCCTCGACGACATTCTCCGGCGGGATCACGACAGTTTCGATATCCCGATCCGGGTCAACCCCGCCAGACGCCAACCAATATCGCAACAGCAGATTGTGCGTGGAAAAAGCGTGGACCACTCCGAAACGTGGCTTGGTCTGTTGCCACCTGAGCCACTCAAGCAGCCGTAACCGAGGCTGCGAACCGTCCTCGGTCAGGCTGGCGGCGGCTTGGTTGCCCGCGACGATCGCGTTACCCCCCTGGCTGAGCGACATCGGCACCACAAGGCGGGCTTTCGGTCCACGCAGTCCGGCGCAGGCGGCGAGGGCCAAGGGCGGCAGCATCACCGCGGCGTCCAGGACACCGTACGTGAGTTTGTCGGCGACATTCGACCAGGACGGCTCGATACTGATTTGTACGTCGATACCCTGAGCGCTGAACAGGCCGTTGGCTTGCGCAAGGATGACCGGGGCGCTATCGACCAGCCTCAACAGTCCGACGCGGATCGGCTTGCTCATCCCGCCTTCCCTTCCATTTCTTTTAGCACTTCGCCTGCGACGTCGACGATCCGCCGTCCACGGCTCATCGCGGTGCGGCGCAGCCATTTGTAGGCATCGGGCTCGCTCAGGCGGCGTTGCTTGATCAGAATGGCCTTTGCGCGGTCGATGACTGTCCGTTCATTCAAGCGGTTCTCGGCCTGTTTCAGATCATCCTGGGCTTGCTGATGGCGCCGAAACAGGGCGACCGCGGCGCGCAGGATGGGCTTGACGTCGGGCGGTGGCATGCCGATCGCGTTGTACGAGGAGACCCCGGCGCTGATCGCTTCCTCCATGAAAGCCGCGTCGTCCTCATCCACGAATAAAACCACCGGCCGCGAATTCAGGGCGGCAACCTGGCGGATGCCATCCAGCGCGTCGCGGTCCGGACGAGCCATGTCGACAAGCACCACGTCCGGCGCCAACGAGGCAACCGCGTCGGCGAGCGACTCATTGGGTTTCAGACGAAACACGGTCAGCCCGGCGTCGGTCGCGAGGATGCGTGCGACGGCCCCGGCCCGTTCCGCATCGTCGTCGGCCAGCAGGACCTTCACCGAAGTGTTTCGCTGCAACGCATGGACGTCGCACACGCAAGGGCTATGCCGCACCGCAACATCGCTGAAGGCGAAGGTTCGCGGAGGCTTTTGCATCCGACCGCCTAAACAAACGCCAACGAATGCGTAGATGGTTTGCACACCAGTCGTTCGTCCGGCGCGCATTGCCGCGACGCCGGGTCGGCGGTAGCGTGAACCTAACTGAAGGAGGCCGGCTCATGACCTTGAAGCTCGGGTACAAAGCATCGGCGGAGCAGTTCGCGCCGCGACAATTGTTGGATTTTTCGGTCGCGGCCGAGCACGCAGGGTTCGACTCTGTTTTTGTCAGCGATCATTTCCAGCCGTGGAGGCACACTGACGGGCACGCACCGTCAGCGCTGGCCTGGCTGGGTGCGCTAGGCGCCAGTACCCAACGGATCGTCATGGGCACCAGCGTGCTGACACCGACCTTTCGATATCATCCGTCGGTGGTCGCACAGGTTTTCGGCACGCTGGGATCACTGTTCCCTGGCCGCCTGATCCTGGGTGTCGGCACCGGCGAGGGGCTGAACGAGGTCCCTTCCACCGGCATGGTGTGGCCGGAGATGAAGGAACGCTTTGCCAGGCTGCGGGAGGCGATGAGCCTGATCCGCAAGCTGTGGACTGAGGACGACGTGACGTTCGAGGGCGAGTACTACAAGACCCAAGGTGCCACCATTTACGACAAACCAGGTGCGTTCCTGCCGATCTATGTCGCCGGAGCCGGACCGCAAATCGCCAAATATGCCGGACGGATGGCCGATGGCTTCATTTGCACCAGTGGCAAGAAGTGGGATCTCTATACTGAGACCTTGCTGCCGAACGTCGCCGAGGGCCTGGCTCTGTCGTCCAAACCGAAGCCGGACTTCGACCGGATGATCGAGATGAAGGTGTCCTTCGACACCGACAAGCGGCGGGCCCTGGAGGACACGAGCATCTGGGCCGCTCTGGCGCTGACGCCCGAGGAAAAGGTGACGGTGCACAACCCGAAGGAGATGGAACGGCTCGCGGATGCTCTGCCGATCGAGCGCGCGGCCAGCCGCTGGATCGTGTCCTCTGACCCCGATGAGCATATCGAGAAGATCAAGCCCTATATCGACATGGGCTTCCGCCACCTGGTGTTCCATGCACCCGGCAACGACCAGGCTCGGTTTCTGAAGACCTACGGGGAACTGGTGCTGCCTAAGCTGCGCCAACGCTTCGGATAACATGACCGCCCGCCTGGAGCTTTTCACGATCCCCGGTCTGCCGATGGTGCGGGCCGGGGATGATCTGCCCGCGCTGATTCTGGCTGGCCTGGAGCGCGTCGGGCAGGTCTTGCGCGACCGCGATGTGGTGGTGATCGCACAGAAGATCGTCTCAAAGGCTGAGGGCCGGACCGTTGATTTGGCGGATGTCGTGCCGTCAGCCCGTGCTGTCGCGCTGGCGGCCGAGGTTGGCAAGGACCCTCGGATCGTCGAGGTCGTGCTGTCAGAATCGGCGAAAGTGGTCCGCAGCCGGCCGAACTTGATGATCATGCAGCACCGGCTGGGGTTTGTGATGGCCAATGCCGGCGTCGACCAGTCCAACGTGGCGGAGGCGGACGGGCGGCACCGCGCCCTGCTGCTGCCGTTGGATCCAGACGGGTCAGCCGAAGCGATCCGCTCTGCTTTGGCGCGGCACGCTGATGTCGGCGTGATCATCAGCGACAGTTTCGGCCGTCCCTGGCGACGCGGCACCGCCGGTGTGGCGATCGGTTCGGCTGGTATTCCCTCGGTGATCGATCTGCGCGGCCAGCCTGACCTGTTCGGCCGCACGCTGGAGGTCAGCATCATCGGCTTCGCGGATGAGATTGCCGCTGCCGCGTCGTTGTTGCAGGGTCAGGCGGCGGAAGGGCAACCCGTCGTCGTCGTGCGAGGCCTGACGTGGCACGCACCGAATGTGCCGGTGGCGGACGTGATACGCCCGCCTGAAGAGGATCTTTTCCAGTGATCATCGCCTTGTCCGGCGGGGTGGGCGGCGCGAAGCTGGCCCTCGGTCTGTCGCGTATCATGCCGCCCGAAAACCTGTTGGTCGTCGTCAACACCGGCGACGATTTCGAGCATCTGGGTCTGTCGATTTCTCCCGACATCGATACGGTCGTCTATACCTTGTCCGGCTTGGCGAACCGCGAAGTGGGGTGGGGCCGCCACGACGAGACCTGGTCGTTCATGGAGACGATGGAGGCGCTGGGCGGTGACATCTGGTTCCGCCTTGGCGATCGCGATTTGGCGTTGCATGTGGAGCGGACGCGGCGATTGAAGGCTGGCGAGAGTCTTTCCGCCGTCACGGCCGATCTGTGCCGGCGCATGGGTGTGGGGCCGGCGGTAGTGCCGATGACCGACGATCCGGTGCGGACGCGGCTTCTGACGGAACTGGGCTGGCTCGATTTCCAGGAGTATTTCGTACATCGGCGATGCGAGCCGATGGTGAGCCAGTTGCAGTTCCAGGGTGCAGGAGCAGCCAAGGCGCATCCCACGTTCATCGCTGCACTGGCCGATCCCTCGCTGGAGGCGGTGGTGATCTGCCCGTCCAATCCGTTTATCAGCGTCGAGCCGATCCTGGCCATCCCGGGTGTGCGGGAGGCGCTGATGGCGTGCAAGGCACCGATCATCGCGGTCTCTCCCATTATCGCCGGCCGAGCGGTGAAGGGGCCGACCGCGAAGATGATGACCGAGTTGGGACTGGATCCATCCGCTGGGACGGTCGCGCAACGATATGCCGATCTGCTGGATGGGTATGTGATCGATCATGCGGATATGTCCGAGGTGGTCTCGATCGATGCGCGGGTGACGCTGGCGCAGACGTTGATGACGACGATGGAAGATCGCGAAGCGCTGGCTCGTATCGTTGTGGAAGCGGCAGCGACGCTGCGGCGGCGTGAAATGCGCGGCTTGAGGCACAGCGGGCGCAAATGACTGACGCGGGCCGATGATTGACGTTTGGGCGGCGGTTCCGGTCAAGGCGTTTACCGGGGCCAAGCAACGGACGGCGTCCGTTCTGACACCGTCTCAGCGGGAGGTATTGGCGGCGACGATGCTGGAAGACGTGCTGGCGGCTTTGGCGGGGGCGACGCGGCTGGCCGGGATTTTGGTCAATACGATTGATCCCGTGGCCAGTTCGTTGGCCGAACAGTACGGTGCGAGGGTAGTGACCGAGGGCGCGCTCGACGGGCATACCGGGGCGGTTAATGGGATGGCTCGGGTATTGGCCGCGGAGGGGAAGGGGGCGCTGCTGACAGTGCCGGGGGATATTCCGCGGGTGACCTCGGCCGAGGTCGATGCGGTGGTTTCGTCTTGTCGGGCGGCACCGTCGTTCACCATTGTGCCGGCGCATGATGAGTTGGGGTCGAACGCGGTATTGTGTGCGCCGCCGTTTTCGGTGCCGCTGCGATTTGGGGACGATAGTTACTTTCCGCATTTGATGGCGGCGCGGGCGCGGGGGATCGAGCCGACGATCGTGCGGCTGCCGGGGATTGGTCTGGATATTGACCATCCGGCGGATTTGCGTGCGTTCATGGCAGCGCGACCGAGGAAGCCGACGCGGACGTTGGCATTGTTGGAGCGGTTTGGGTTTTAGGTTTTTCGTACAGATTGCGATGGTTGGCGTAGGCGCTGTGTCTTACGGGTTCGCGCGGGCTAGCAACCGTTCCTCCGTGCGTGCTGCCCGCCTCGCGTCCTCCTGGTGCCGCTGTCGAATTTTTTCCGCCTTTCGTTCGGCGTCCCGGCGCTGCTGGCGGGATAGCGGAACAATCGGCGCCGGGGCAGGGGCCGCCGGGGTCGCGCCGCCCATCATAGACTTCAGCTTGGAGCGGGCGAAGGCGAGAAGATCGGCAGTCGCACTGCTGGCGGGAAGTACGTCCTGTGCCGTGTCAGCCGGAGCCTCTTCCGCAAGCGGTGGTTGCTTCTGCAGCTTCTCCAGCCTGGTTTCATTCTGCTGTGCCGCCCGGTTCAGCGCGTTGGCATTGCCGCGCAATCGCAGCACCTGGTTCAATAGCAGCGCTGGATCGGCCGAGCGGCTTAGCGCATCCAGGGCGCCGAATCCGAAGGCGATGCTGAGGGCGGCAAACCGCAGCTCACGGTCCGTTCGCGCACCGTAGCTGCCCAGAATTGCGCCGGCTGCCTGCCTTGCCTCGTCCGGGTCGCTGGTCGCAGCGACAAGAAACAGCGGGGTGAGGAAGGCGAGGATTTTCTCGAAGAGAGCGGCGGTGATCGTGGGCAAGTGGGACATGGCGGCGGATGCCTCTGGTTCGTTCGGCTTCGCGGTAATTTCTACTCCAGGTTGTGGGGAAAATCAAGAACAAACGTTCCGGAGCGCGGGCGAGGCTTGTCCTGGACGCGCTGCCTCATCCGTATCGCGTGGCAACACGTGAGGGATCAGCCCGGCAAGTCGCCCACCCAAACCATCAGTTTCGCTAACCCCGCATCGCCCGACATGCGTTGGATCAATCGTGCATCGGCGGTTACGAGCGAGATGTTCAGTTTTTCCGCCAACGCGATGTACAGCGAATCGTAGATGGTCACGGCGTTCGCCACCGAGATCGCGAAAGCACGCGCCATCAGGGCCGCGATAGGTGCGCCGACGACTGGTGCGCGCAGCAGGAGCATCATGCGCTCCTCCGCATCCATCGAAGTCAACTCGCCCTTGAAGACCTTTGACCAAAGGACGTTGATCGCCTCCGCCTGCCAATGATCAGGCGCGTGCCGGGCGTCGCATAGCAGCAGAGAGGTGGCTTTGGTGCTGTGATCCTCCTCCACCACCCATTTCGCGGAGACTGAGGCATCGACGACGACCTGCTTCACGAGGTGGTAACGCCATGGTCCCGGTCCCGATCTTGTCGAAGCAGGTCCGCGCTGTCAGTCGTTTGCGGTGGGGTGCGTGCCCGCATTCGAGCGGCGGCAGCGGCGAAGCTTTCGGTCTCCGGACGAAGGGTCTGTTCGAGGATGGCGCGATGTTCGGCCTCCGCTGAACGCCCGAACCGAGCGGCCCGTTGTTTCAGGGTTTGAATGAGGCTGTCATCAAGGCCCCGGACGATAAGCTGACCCATCATGCCCTCCATCGCGCTATCACTCCATGATAGCATCATCGAGCATCGACTCAAGGCAGGTTCAGCATCCAGAACAGCAAGTCGTGGGTGGCCGGCCTGCGCCGGCGCTTCGCTTTCCAGCTGCCCATTCTCTTGTCGAATGGCGGCCGTTACTCTCCCGCCATCACCTTGCGGGGTGGTGTCTGCACGATCGGCTCGAGTTCCGCTGCGTTGAACGAGACCACCCGGCGTTCGTTGCCAACTGGACGATACAACGTGTCCCGCTGGACCGGGGTGCGGACCAGGGAACCGATCAACTGCTCCATCGCCTCGGGAGGGAACTCCTGACCGTGCTGGGTGCCGGCGGCTCGGGAAATACTTTCGTTCATCAGCGTGCCGCCCATGTCGTTGGCGCCTGCGTTGAGACACATGGCGGCGCCCTCCGGCCCCATCTTCACCCATGACGTCTGGATGTTGGTGATCAGCGGATGCAGCACCAACCGCGAGACCGCGTGCATCAGGATCGCCTCGCGTAACGTTGGGCCTTTCCTGGCCATGCCGCGCAGATACATCGGCGCTTCCATGTGCACGAATGGCAGGGGCACGAATTCCGTGAAGCCACCAGTCTCAGCCTGCAAGTCGCGCAGCACGAGCAAATGCCGAGCCCAGTTCAGGGACGTCTCGACGTGTCCATACATGATGGTAGACGTCGTTCGCAGTCCCAAAGCGTGGGCGGCGCGGGCCACATCGACCCACTGCTGCGTGTTGATCTTGTCCGGGCAGATGATGGCGCGGATTTCGTCGTCCAGGATTTCGGCTGCGGTGCCGGGCAGGGTGCTCAGCCCGGCGTCTTTCAGCCGGGTGAGGAATTCCGTCAGCGACAGACCCAGCGTTGCCGCGCCTTGGGTCACCTCCAGCGGCGAGAACGCATGGATGTGCATGCCCGGGATTGCCGCTTTGATAGCCTTGCAGATGTTGACGTAGGTATCGCCGGTATAGTCCGGGTGGATGCCGCCCTGCAGGCAGACTTCGGTGGCACCGCGATCCCAGGCCTCCTGCGAGCGCCGAACGATTTCACCCATCTCCAGGTCGTACGGGGTGCCACGCAAAGCCTCGTGCGTCTTGCCTTTGGAAAACGCGCAGAATTTGCAACGATAGTAACAAATATTGGTGTAGTTGATGTTTCGGTTGACCACGTAACGAACCGTGTTTCCGCTGACCGCTTTGCGGAGCTCGTCCGCAACGGTGATCACCCGCTCATAATCGACATCGCGGGCACCGAACAGGCGGATGATTTCGGGTTCGTCAAGCCGTTTGCCGGTGGTGGCCCGGTCGATAATCCGCTCGAGAACGGGGTCGACTTTGGCCAGCAGCACGCCGCGCGGCTTTGGCGAGAACGTCAGCCCGGGCGCCCAGTCGTCATCGCGAGCCCAGCCTTCCGCATCCGCCAACTGCATCACGCGGGTTGCGACCTTGTGATGCAGCCATCGCGCGGTGTCCGCGACCCAGGCCGGGTAGACCGGCAGACGAGGCACCAGGATCTTGTCCATCTCCGCCGTGCGAAGGCCCAGCGCTTCCAGTTCCGGCCAGGGTGCTTCCGGATTGACATGATCCGGCGTCACCGGGGAGACGCCGCCCCAATCATCGATGCCGGCGCCGATCAGCTTCTGATACACGCCCGGCGAAAGATTGGGGGGCGCCTGGACGTGCACATCCGGGGGCAGGATCAGCCTTGCCGCCGCGATGGTCCAAAGCAGGTCAAGCAGATCGGGCTCGTCCGCGCCTGCCAGCTTGGTGTCCGGCTTGGCGCGGAAATTCTGGACGATCACTTCCTGGATATGACCGTGTTCCGCGTGCAGGTCGCGGATCGCCACCAGGGCTTCCAGACGTTCCGCCCGCGTTTCGCCAATCCCGATCAGAATTCCGGTGGTGAACGGTACCGCCAGTTCGCCCGCCAAACGTAACATCTCGAGCCGAATCGCGGGTAGCTTGTCCGGGGATCCGTAGTGGACGCCACCCTGTTGGCACAGTCGCTCGCTGGTGGATTCCAGCATGATGCCCTGGCTTGCCGACACCTCACGCAGGCTGGCGATTTCCTCTCGGGTCATGATGCCGGGATTGACGTGCGGCAGCAGCGTGGTTTGCTTCAGCACCAGCGCGCACATCTCGCGCAGGTAGCTGATCGTGGTGTCGTGGCCCAGCTCCGCCAGCGCCTCCCGAGCGGCTCGGTAACGCAGTTCGGGTTTGTCGCCGAGCGTGAATAGCGCCTCGGTACAGCCGGCCGCTTCGCCGGCGCGGGCAATCGCGAGCACCTCATCAGCCGACAGATACGCGGCGTGGCCGGCGCGCGGGCGTTCGGCGAAGGTGCAGTAGTGACACACGTCACGACATAGTTTTGTTAATGGAATGAAGACTTTTCGCGAGTAAGAGATGTTTCGCCCGAAGGCCTCGTCGCGCTTTTGTGCCGCCTTCGCCATCAGTTCGGGCAGCGGCGCGGATTCCAGCCAAGTGATATTTTCCGCGGTCATGGTCGAGCTTGTTCCGATCATCTGTGCACCAACCGTGGCCGGGACAGGTTCCGCCAAGACGAGAGGGAGCGGCGATAGGGTTGCGGTCATGATGACCTCCGAACTACGTCCTCGGCAAAGCGCTGCTGGACGTCGAGTGTTGCCTGGATGGTGGGCTGCTGTGCGTAGACGATCAAGTGCCTGACCCCGACGGCGGCAAAGGCGGCGGCGTCTTCCAGCATATCATCCGCGCCGCCGGTGAACATCTGCCGCTGGCCGTCGGCGGCAGTTTTGGCGGTCCAGCGGGGCGGCATGAACCAGACATAGGCGATATCGATGCTGTTTGGGTCGCGCCCGGCTTTTTCCGCTGCCCGATGCAGCCGATCGATACCCGCTTTCAGCAGGGCAGGTGTGTTCATCAGGAGGTGGGCGTTATTCGATACCGGATACCAGCCGTCGCCCATCTGGGCAGCCCGGCGCAACGCGGGGGCACTCTCACCGCCGACCCAGATCGGCGGATGCGGCGTCGATGCTGGCTTCGGCTTGAACACAACGTTGTCGAAACGCACGTGCGTCCCCGCGATCGAGGGCCGATCCTCGGTCCATAGCGATTTCCAGGCGCGGATATATTCGTCGGTGACCGCACCGCGATCCTCGAACGGCGGGGTGTCCAGGGCGGCAAATTCCTCTTTCATCCAGCCGGAGCCGACACCGGCGATGACGCGACCGCCGGACAGAACATCCGCCGGGGTGAGCAGTTTGGCGGTCAGGACAGCAGGACGGTAAGGCACCACCAGCACGGACGTCAGCAGCTTGATCCGCTGGGTGAAGCCGGCGAGGAAGGTGAGCGTGGCGATGGCGTCGAAACATTCGCCTGTGGGTGCGCCAGGCCAGATACCGTCGGCGGTGTAGGGATAGCGCACGTCTGTGTGGACCGGAACGATCAGGTGGTCGGCCACGCCAATAATGGCGTAACCCGCGGCCTCTGCGTTCGAGGCCATTGCCATGATGTTCTCGCGCGTGATCAGGCAGCCGCGCGTGCCGATGTGTAAGCCGAAGTCCATCTTTGGACTGCTCCCGGTTGCCTCTTTGCGTCACATCGTGTGCTATCGAAGACCATAACACAATCCAAGCAGGAGGAACGAATGCAGATCGGTTGTAGCGCCCCAACAAGCGGCCCGTTGATCGAGCCGGATAGCCTGCTTCGCATCGCCACCGAGGCCGAAAAACTGGGCTTCGATTACGTCACCGTCAGCGACCACGTGATGATCCCGACCAGCATCGCGTCGCGGTATCC
>JAQGHW010000921.1 GCA_028291505.1 Rhodopila sp.
CGCGGTGTGGACATCCTCGCCGATGCGGTGAGGGTCACGCTGGGCCCCAAGGGCCGCAACGTGGTCCACGATAAGAGCTACGGCGCACCACGGATCACCAAGGACGGCGTGACGGTCGCCAAGGAGATTGAGCTGGCCGACAAGTTCGAGAACATGGGCGCCCAGATGGTGCGTGAAGTGGCCAGCAAGAGCAGCGACGTGGCGGGTGACGGTACCACTACCGCCACCGTATTGGCCCACGCCATCGTACGCGAGGGCGCGAAAGCCGTCGCGGCGGGCATGAACCCGATGGACCTGAAGCGCGGCATCGACAAGGCCGTTGCCGCGGTGGTGAAAGAACTCAAAACTCGCACACGCAAAATCACCACGCCGGCCGAGACCGCTCAGGTCGGCACCATCTCCGCCAACGGTGATACCGAAATCGGCAAGATGATCTCCGAGGCGATGCAGAAGGTCGGCAACGAGGGTGTCATCACCGTCGAGGAGGCCAAGGGCATCACGACCGAACTCGATGTCGTCGAGGGCATGCAGTTCGACCGCGGGTATGTCTCGCCGTATTTCGTCACCAATGCCGAGAAGATGATCGCCGAGCTGGACCAGGCCTACGTCCTGATCCACGAGAAGAAGCTGTCCAGCCTGCAGCCGATGCTGCCGCTGCTGGAAAGCATCGTGCAGTCCGGCCGTCCGCTGGTGATCATTGCCGAAGACGTCGAGGGCGAGGCCCTGGCGACCCTGGTGGTGAACAAGCTGCGTGGCGGCCTGAAGGTCGCGGCGGTGAAGGCGCCTGGCTTCGGCGATCGCCGCAAGGCAATGCTGGAAGACATCGCGATCCTGACCGGTGGCATCGTGATCAGCGAAGACCTTGGCATCAAGCTGGAGAACGTGAAGCTCGCGGACCTCGGCACCGCCAAGAAGATCCTGGTCGAGAAGGAAAACACCACGATCGTCGAAGGCGCTGGCAAGAAGAACGACATCCAGGGCCGTTGCGGTCAGATTCGGGCGCAGATCGAGGAAACCACCTCGGACTACGACCGCGAGAAGTTGCAAGAACGTCTGGCCAAGCTGGCCGGCGGCGTTGCCGTCATCCGCGTCGGTGGGTCGACCGAAGTGGAAGTGAAGGAGCGCAAGGACCGCGTTGACGACAGCCTGCACGCCACGCGCGCGGCGGTCGAGGAAGGCATCGTTCCAGGCGGCGGTGTTGCCCTGGCTCGGGCCTCGCTGATCCTGAGCAAGATCAAGGCCGACAACGACGACCAGCGCTTCGGAATCGAGATCGTCCGCAAGGCAGTCCAGACCCCGCTGCGTCAGATCGCCGAGAATGCGGGTGAAGACGGCGCGGTGATCGCTGGGAAGACGCTGGAGAAGGACGAATACAACTTCGGCTTCGACGCGCAGACCGGCGAGTTCAAGGACCTGGTCAAGGCCGGTATCATCGACCCGACGAAGGTCGTGCGCACGGCGCTGCAAAATGCGGCATCGGTGGCGGGCCTGCTTGTGACAACCGAAGCGATGGTAGCAGAGAAGCCCGAGAAGAAGGACGTCTCGATGCCGGCGGGCGGCGGCATGGGTGGTATGGGCGGTATGGGCGATATGGGTTTCTAACCCGACAGCATGCGCGCGGCGACCCAGGTCGAAGAAGGTGCAACCGCGCCGATGCGGAGCTGCACGCGTGTATATCGTAAGCCCTGATGACATTCACGCCCGGAGAGCGCGATTACATCCGGCGCGAGTTCGACATGTTTTTCTCGACCTATCCGACCGTTGCCGAAGGCTTCCAGCTCAAGATCTGGCGTGGCGGCCCGTAGGCAGGGCTGCCGCCCGCTGCCAAGAGTCTTCTGGATCGAGGCTGATGCGGCTCAATGTCACCTCCCGTCTGCCCCGGCTGTTCTTCACCGATCAGCGACTGGATGCGCTGCGGGCGATGATGACGGACCGCCGGCTCGCAAATCCGGAGAAGTTTGCCCATGTCAGGCAGGAACTCGGTCTCGAGGGCTGAGCGCGGCTGGGCAAGGCAGGGTGATGCCGGAGAAGTCTGATTTCAGCATCGCGACGCAGCAGCTGGTCGAGGGGTGGTCCGGCGCAACGGCCGCCTTTCCCTACGATCGCTTGACGGTCGAGCGCTTCCGATCCGCCTTTCCCGGCGCCCGTTGGCGGGACGATCTGCGAGCGTGGTTCGTTCCGGGCACGACAGCCGAACGTCGGCTCAATCGTTGGTTCGGCCGCGAGATGTCGGGCGTGCTTGCCTATGCTGACGAACGCGGGCGAGACGCCTTCGCCTTTCAACCCGTCGAGAGCCGCTACCTTGAGGTCGCGGACGACCTGCGGATACGCACGCCCTATTCCAAGACGGTCGTCGCGGAGATGCGAGCCGTGCGATGGGCATGGTGGGATGGCGACCTGAAGGCATGGCGGGTCCCCTTCCGATCGTGGGAGGAACTCCAGAGGCACTGGCCCGCGATCGAAGCTGCCGCCCAATGGAACGAGCCAGAGGAGCGGCAGAAAAGGCGACAGGCCCGCAAAGGCTCCCCGGAGCAACAAGAGGCAGCGGCACGGGCCAGCGAAAGGCGCCGGCGTCGCTATCCGGTCCCGGACGAGACGCTGCCCCCTTTGGAGCGGGTCGCCATGACGCACCAGGGCGCCGTCATTTTCACCGACCTCACCGGTGAACTCGTCGAGGATGCAATCGTCAAACGCTACTATTCGGGCGTCTCGGCTGCGGGCGTCACGCTCGTATGGGCGACCTGGCGCAAGCCGACCCACACCGAACTCGTAAAGGCCTGGCCCGCGCGCTGGCCCGCGAACACGCAGGACCTGGCGCGAGGATGGTGGCAGCCGACCCTTGAAGAGTTGCGGGTCGAGCGACGCAAAGCGAGTTCCGTGGAACGGGCTCAGGAAACGGCACGGTCGGGGAAGGGTTAGAGTTAAAGCGCGCCGTCGGATCGCCCACCCGAAGGGACCCGCTCCTCCCGCTGTCGAACCTGCGTCCCTATGAGGCCTCACCGCACGATTTGTCCAAAATCGTACGCCAACCGAGCTTGCTGATCAGCAAGGCGCTTCGTTGCGAAGTCGAGGAGGGTTTGGACCGAGGGATCCCGGAAATTCGTCACCAGAGGCTGACGCGGGGAGCGAATAGTCGGTTTTGTAACCCACTGACTTTCCCCAAATTTCAGCTTAGCGTACGATTTTGAACAAACCGTGTGGTAACCCCTGTACGATGATCAATCTCCGGCACTACTGCATGGGCTGATCTCGCGATCGTTGCAGAGTTTCGTTTCACGGTGCGCCGCGCCGTGATCCTTGGCGCCCGAACCATGACCAAAAACGGGGTCTGGACGGCACAATCGTCCGATTGCCGGCTTCGCCGCCCATTTCCCCCCATCCAAACGTCTCCTTTGGAGGCACTACCGCCAGCGCCGATCAAAACCCGCAACCAGTTGGAAGAGTCGGTCCCGATGCTGACTGGTATAATTGGGTCGTCATGTAGTTGCGCCGTTATCTCGTTGGAATCGGGAACGGTGCGGCAAGATGGCATGCCGCGCTGTGCCCTGGGTGAACCTCTCGCAGCGGCGGAACGGTCTCTCGACAGAGAGCCTGCGCGATCGGACAGCGTGTATGGAAATGGCAACCGGCAGGCACATTCGCCGGGTTCGGCACGTCGCCCTGGAGAACGATGCGCGAGCGCCGGCGCTCTGGATCCGGTACCGGCGCGGCGGAGAGCAGCGCCTGCGTATAGGGGTGATGCGGGGCTGTGAACAGCGCGTCGGTCTCGGCCAGTTCCACCAGCCGGCCGAGGTACATCACCGCCACACGATGAGCGATGTGCCGCACCACGGCCAGGTCGTGCGAGATGAAGACGTAGGCAATGCCGAACCGCGCCTGCAGGTCCTGCATCAGGTTGACCACCTGCGATTGGATCGAAACGTCCAGCGCCGAAACCGGTTCGTCCGCGACGATCAGCCTCGGCTGGGGGGCCAGCGCGCGGGCGATCGCGATCCGTTGCCGCTGGCCGCCGGAAAACTCGAACGGATGCCGGCGCAGATGGGTGGCGTCCAGTCCCACCAGACGAAGCAGTTCGACAACGCGCTGCCGCCGAGCGGCCGGCGTCGGACACAGGCCATGAACGTCGAGTGGTTCGGCGATGATGTCTTCCACGCGCAGCCGCGGGCTCAGTGAGGAATAGGGATCCTGAAAAACGATCTGCATCTGCCGCCTGCGCTGTCGCAGCGCGCGGCGGCCCAGGCCCAGCAGGTTGATGCCATCGAAATGGACCTCGCCGCCGGTGGGTTCGGCGAGGCGCAGCAGCATCCGGCCCGTGGTGGTTTTGCCGCAGCCGGATTCGCCCACCAGCGCCAGGGTTTCGCCTGGCGCGACATCGAAGGACACGCCATCGACCGCTTTGACCGCGCCGCCGCCTGATGCGGGAAAATGTTTGGTCAGATTGTGGACCGACAGCAGTGGTTGGGTGGTCATGTTCGGACCCAGCACGCGGCCAGGGCGTGGTCCGTCGGCAGCAGGGCAGGCTCCTGCTCGCGGCAGATATCGCGCACCAGGGTGCAGCGCGGGTTGAAGCGGCAGCCGGCGGGCATGGCGAAGGCTGGGGGGACGGTGCCCTCGATCGTCTGCAGCCGGTGCTCGCGGGTCTCCAGAGAGGGTACCGAACGCAGCAGGCCGCGCGTGTAGGGGTGTTGCGGGTCGGCGAACAGCCAGCGCACCGATGCATGCTCCACCACCTTGCCGGCGTACATGACCATTACGTCGTCCACCAGGTCGGCGATCACGCCCAGGTCGTGCGTTATCAGGATGATGGCGGTGCCAAATTCGCCTTGCAGGCGGCGCAGCAGGTCCAGGATCTGCGCCTGGATGGTAACGTCGAGCGCGGTCGTCGGCTCATCCGCGATCAGCAGTTTGGGGTCGCAGGCGAGCGCCATTCCGATCACCGCCCGCTGCCGCATGCCGCCGGAAAGCTGGTGCGGGTAGGCGCGCGCCACGCGGTCCGGGTCGGGGATGCCGACCACGCGCAGCATCTCCACCGCACGCAGCCAGGCCGCGCGGTGGCCGTCGCGGCGGTGCAGGCGGACGGCCTCAGCGATCTGCTCGCCGACGGTGAAAACCGGGTTCAACGAGGTCATCGGATCCTGGTAGATCATTGCGATGTCGCCGCCGCGCAAGGCGCGTAGCCTGGCGGCGCCCATCGTCACGACGTCCTGCCCGTTGAAGCGAATGCTGCCGCTGACGATCCGCGCGGGCGGGGCGGGGAACAGGCGCATCAATGCCAGTGCGGTCATGGTCTTGCCGCAGCCGGACTCGCCAACGATGCCGAGGCTCTTGCCGGGCTCAACGCTGAAGGTGACGCCATCCACCGCACGCACGACGCCACGCGCGGTGAACAGGTGGACCCGCAGATCATCGACCGCGAGCAGCGTCACACGTCGATCTCCGGGTCCAGCATGTCGCGCAGCGCGTCACCCACCATGTTGAAAGCCAGGACCGCGAGGGTGATGGCGGCGCCGGCGAAGGCGGCCGGCCAGGGGTCGCCCACCAGGTCGTTCATGCCATCGCGGATCATGTTGCCCCAGCTTGGCGTGGGCGGCTGGGCGCCAAGGCCGAGGAACGACAGGGCGGCTTCCAATCGGATCGCGGTGGCGATCCATAGGGACAGCGCAACCACCAGCGGGCCGGCGATGTTCGGCAGGATGTGTCGCCGCATGATCGCGAATGGCCCGCGTCCGGCGGCGATCGAGGCGTCGATGAACGGCTCCCGCCGGACCACCTGGGTGGCGGAGCGCGCCAGCCGCACGAAGCGCGGGAACAGCGCGATGGCGATGGCGACCACCGCGCTCTGGAAGCTGGGGCCCAGTGCGGCCGCGATCATCACGCCCAGCAGCAGCGAGGGGAACGACATCAGCAAATCCGACGTGCGCGACAGGATCCGGTCGGTCCAGCCGCCGAAATAGCCCGCGAACATACCAACCCAGACGCCGGTGAAGGCAGCGAGCAAAGGGGCGCAAATCCCGATGCTGAGGGAGATGCGGCTGCCCAGCAGCACACGGGAAAACACGTCGCGGCCAAACGAGTCGGTACCGAACCAATAATCCGCCGACGGCCCTTGCCCTGCATTGATGAAGCTTTGATCGAGCGGGTCAT
>JAQGHW010000942.1 GCA_028291505.1 Rhodopila sp.
GAACAGGTCCAGGGCACGCCGCTGCACCATCCCGACCGCGTGCTGGTCAAATTCAACAGCTTCTGGACGATCGAACTGGAGCCCGGTTGGTCGCTGTTCGCCACTCACCCGATCAACCGCGAGGACCTGCCGTTCCGCCTGGTCACCGGCCTTGTCGACTCCGATCGTTTCAGCGACGTCGGCATCCTCTTCCCCGCGGTCTGGACCGATCCCAGCTTCAGCGGAACGTTGCCGGCCGGCACACCCGTCGCGCAATGCTTCGCCGTCCCCCGCATCGTTCCTGACCTGATCTTCGAAACATTCTCCCCCGAGGCCGCCGCCCGCTACGACACCACCGCGGCAGCGCTGCTCAGCACGCCCGGCGTTTACCGTCGCCGCTTCCGCGCCCGCCGTTCACGCCCCAAGCGCCCGCCGGAAAGCAGCGGGATCGAGCCATAGCATCCCGGTCCGCGCGGCCGTCACCGCCTGGGCAATCCTGCCAAGCGTGTCCGGCCGGATGCGGATGGCACGCCGAAACGCCTCGATCGCGGCGTCCATATCGCCCAGCCGCTGCAGGCAAATCCCGAGATTGACCGCCGCCTCCGCAAGGCCAGGCCGAGCGTCCAGTGCCGCCTGAAACGCCGAGGCCGCAGCCGCCTCATCAAGCAGATCCTGGCACGTCAGCCCCAGCGCGAACCAGGCCCCCGCGGCAGCCGGTTCCAACTCGGTTGCCCGCTGCAACGCCAGCCGAGCGTCTTCCATCCGCCCGACATCACGCAAAGCCAAACCCCGCCCAAAATGCGCATCCGCCAACATCGGATCCGCCTCGCTCGCTCGGGTAAACGCCGCCAGTGCCGCCTCCGGCCGCTGCGCCCGCTGAAACGCCAGCCCCATCTGCTGCCAGGCCGGCGCATTATCCGGATGCCGCGCCGCCGCCTGTTCAACCGCCCTGTCCAACGAAGGATCACCCAGATCGAGCAGTGTCTGGCACAACAGAAACGCCGCCTCCGCATGATCAGGCGCGCGCGCCAGAGCCTCCCGCAACGGCGCCAACGCCTGCTGAGCGACACCCGCGCCCCGCGCCGCCCGCGCCGCGATCAACAGTGACGGCACGTGCCCGGGACGCAGCACAAGGCTTCGCCGGATACTGCCCAACGCATCCGCGGGCTTACCGGCACGTAGGGCGACGGTAGCGTGCAGTTGTAGCACCGCTGCATCGTCCGGTGCGATCCGCCGCAGTGCCTCACACGCCTTGCCTGCACCATCCAGGTCGCCCGCGTTCAGGCGCGCCAGGGCCTCGCGAAAATCCCGCTGCACGTCATGATCGGGTTTGGCGCGGTCACCCACCACGTTCCCTCGTCTACGTGCCACCCGTCCCCGCGATGCGCTGCGCCGCGATCGTGCCGATCATGACGCAAGTGAAATGCGTATTGGCGCGGCAATCCGCCGGCATGATGGACGCGTCGGCCACACGCAGCCCGGCGATGCCCTTCACCCGCAGGTCGGGATCGACCACGCCACGCGGCTCCTCATACGCCGTCATTCGGCAGGATCCCGCCGCGTGCTGGGCATCCGCGGCCTGGTCCAGCATCAGCGCGTCCAGCGCATCCGACGGCAGCGCGGTGACCGCATCCAGCCCCAGGCCGCTATCGTGAAACGTAATCGCCTCGGCGATACCGCCCAGCGCGGGATGTTCGGCAAGGGCGGCAAGTCGATGCACCGCGTCCCGCATGCGCAACACGTCGCGAGGATCGTCGAGCATGTTTTCGTCGACCACCGGGTCAATCGCCGGATCAGGCGACGCCAGCCGCACCACCCCGCGGGAGAACGCGTTGAACAGCGAGGCGCCAACCCCGCCCGTGCCCGAAGGCATGCCGTGCTCGCCCAGCGCGCGATGGTTGAAGCCGATCATGATCATGTCTCGCCGCCCGCCGCCGCCAAGTCCGGACGTATAGGTCACGCAGCAATTGGTATGGCGCTGGTTCGGATCGCGAGAGACGTGTTCGGGCCGCAGCGCGATCGTTGCGCGCAAAGTCGGATGGTCCATGAAGTTGCGCCCCACCTCGGCCATGTCGCGGACCACCGGGATTCCCATCGCACCCAGTTCCGCGGCCGGACCCAGGCCCGAACGCAGCAGGATCGCCGGCGAATGAATGGCGCCGGCGCACAGCAAGACCTGCCGAGCGGCGATCTCCACCCAGCCACGATCGGCCAGGTGCACGCGCACGCCGGTCGCGCGGCCGTCGGCGATAAGCACCCGATCCACCAGGGCGCCGCCGATGATCTCCAGGTTCGCCCGGCCGCGCGCCGGTTCCAGAAACGCCTCATTCGTAGAAATCCGGCGACCATCCCGGCTGTTCAACGGGTAGCACGACACGCCCTCCCCGGTCGGTGCGTTCAGATCGGGATTCCACGGATAGCCCAACCCGAGCGCGGCCTGACGCAGCCCAAGATCCACCGGTCCCCACAGCGCTTCCGGCGCTCGGTAGACCGGGATCGGGCCATCCCTGCGGCCGTTCGCCGGATCGTCCTCGAAGGCATCGACCACCGGCAGAACCTCGGCGGCGGACCAGCCCTCGCAGCCCGCTTCGGCCCATCCGTCGAACGCATCGGCGACGCCGCGTATGGCGATCTGCGCGTTCACCGCCGAGGAGCCGCCAAGCGCCTTGCCGCGCCAGTAGAACCGAGGCGTCTGGACCCGCGTACGGCGCGTCAGCAGCCTCGGCCACTGCCACTCGGCCTGGTATTCCGGTTCGTTCATGAACGGAATGATATTCGCGCTTTGCATGGCCGCTGGGGCCTCCGCCACGCGCCAGTCGCGCCCCGCTTCCAGCAGCAGCACGCGGCGGCCGGGATCGGCGGAAAGATGGGCGGCGGCGGGTGCACCGGCGGAGCCGCCACCCACCACGATAACGTCGTACATCGGCGGCTGATCTCCTGTTCTCAAGGTTCAATCCATCGACAGCTTGGTGCCGTCGAGTTCTTCGGCTCGCTCCACCTCGATCAGGACCGCGAAACCCTTCTTGTCGGGATCGCGATCCTTCTCCGGCTGGATCAATCGCGTCCAGACTTCTTCGTAGATTGGCCCCGATTTGAACAGCCGGGCCGTGCCATAAAACCGAGCGATGCCGCCTTTCGGCAGGATGCCGTCGACACGAAGTTGCGCCTTGCGGAAGTAGATCGTTACCTTCGTGCCATCAGCAAAGTTCTCTGCCGTCGATCCACGCCCCCGCTCCCACAGCGAGAAATGCGTATCGTCGAACACCAGCGTGCTGCCGCGCGGCGTGACCTGCGCATAGCCGTTCGGCAACACCGTTCCAATCAGGCACACGTCATTAGGAAATGCGGTGTTGATGTGGCTTTGGAGAGTCTTGGGAATTCCTGGCATGA
>JAQGHW010000956.1 GCA_028291505.1 Rhodopila sp.
AACAGGTGACGCAGCACCTCCACGTGCTGACCCGTCAATCCCGCGGCGGCCTGAACCAGCAGGCCATCGCCGCCATCGAGAACGCGCTGCTCGACGTCGCCGGCAAGGCTTACGGCGTCTCCGTCGCTGCCCTGTTCGGCGGCCCGATCCGTGAACGTATCCCCGTCTATTGGTCGCATTTCGGCACCTACCGCGTGCGCAGCGCCGAACTGATGGGCGTGCCGGATCTGCACACCTACGACGATCTCGCGCGCCATGCGCAGGAGGTGAAAGACCGCGGATTCCGCGCCCTCAAGACCAACATCCTGCCGCTGGCCGATGGCCGGCTGTCGTCCTACGTCCCCGGTTTCGGCCGCACCGTTGGTTGGCCGGAACTGAACTGGGACAACAAGCTGATCCGCGGCGTGACCGAACAGCTTTCCATCATCCGTCAGGCGGTCGGTCCCGACATGGGCATCCACCTCGATATCAACTTCAACTTCAAGACCGAGGGCTTCAAGCGCATCGCCGGCGCGGTGGCCGATGCGAACCTGACCTGGCTCGAAATCGATACGCATGACGCACCGGCCCTGGCCGAGATCAAGCGCGGCGCCCCCTGCCCGATCGCGTCCTGCGAAACGTTGCACGGTCGCCGTGAGTTCAAGCCGTTCTTCGATCATTACGCCACCGACGTGGCGATCGTCGACGTGATCTGGAACGGCTTGCTGGAATCGGCGAAAATCGCGTCCATGGCCGATGTCTACGAAATCAACGTCGCCCCGCACAATTTCTACGGCCATCTGTGCAGCGCCATCAGCGCAACGTTCAGCGCCATCGTGCCGAACTTCCGGGTGATGGAGATCGACATCGACAGCGCCCCCTGGCGCGACGAGTTCTATACCGTCGTCCCAACAATCGAGAACGGCGAATTCATTCTACCCAGCGGCCCCGGCTGGGGAATCGACGTGAATGAGAAAGCCGTCCGCGCCCGTCCACCCAGGCATTGAAACCATCCCGAACCCACGTCATCGCCCGGCGTGTCCGGGCCACCTATCGCGGCACGATCCCGACGACGGGGACAATGCCCAAAACGTCAGACAAGGAGAAAGCAATTGGCAAAATTCAAGATCGCGACCCCGGCCGGGGCCAGCTTCACCACCGCCGGCGGCGGCTACGACTACGAAATGGAACCCCTGCAAGGAATCGACGCCGAAATCGTTGAAGGCCCAACCGATGAGGACGGCTTCATCAAGTTCGCCCGGGACGCCGACGCGATCTACGCCAAGGGCATGCGCTTCACCAAGAAGGTCGTCGACGGGCTCCCGGAAAAGTGCCGCGCCATCGTCCTCGGCAGTGTCGGCGTGGACAGCGTCGATGTCGTCGCCGCCACCGCTCGCGGCATGCCCGTAACGAACTGCCCGGACACCTTCATCGAGGAAGTCGCCGACCACGCAATGATGCTGCTGCTGTCGTCGCACCGCCGCACCCTCGAACAGGACCGCATGGTCCGCGAGGGCCGCTGGCGCGAAGGCCGTCCCCAGCTCCTTCAAATCCCCCGCCTGATGGGCCTGACGCTCGGTCTCATCGCCTTCGGCCACGTAGCCCGCGCCGTCGCCAAACGCGCCAAACCCTTCGGACTGCGGGTAATCGCCTACGACCCGTTCATCGAGGAACTGGTGATGGTCGAGCACGGCGTGCTGCCCGTCACATTGGAAGAGGTGCTCTCCCAATCCGATTTCGTTTCGATGCACGCGCCCGCTACGCCCGAAGCGGAAGGCATGCTGATGGAGAAGCATTTCCGGCTGATGAAGAAGACCGCGGTCTTCATCAACACCGGCCGCGGCCCGACGGTTCAGGAAGCCGGGCTGATCAAGGCGCTGTCCGAGGGCTGGATCGCCCACGCCGGCCTGGACGTGCTGGAAATCGAGCCCCCCGGCAACAACAACCCGATTCTCGGCATGCCGAACGTTACCTTATCCGCCCACACCGCCTCAGCCTCCGCTCGATTCGATCCGGCACGGAAACGTCACGTCGGGCGCGAACTGGGCCTGATCCTGAACGGGAAGTGGCCCATGAGCTGCGTCAACCCGGCGGTCCTGATGAAGTCGAACCTGCGCCGCTGGCAGCCTATCTCGATGGAACGTGGGCCAAACAGCTAGATCCCCACTACCATCGGGACAAAGCCAGGGAGGGGAGGCAACTCTCCTCCCCCGCCTCTCGCCGCAGGGCCCGCTCATGGCGAGGCAGTCCGGCCCACCGTTCGCCGCACGAATCCCGCATCGAGCCCATACCCGCACGCGCACGTTGCCCCGAAGACAACGGCTCCTGTTTCACGGCGCACCTTGTCAAAGATCGGATCGCGCGAAGCGCCATTCTTCGTTCTCCGTGGGCCTCCGTGGTTCTTCGTGTCCTCCGTGTTAAACCCGCTTGCTTACTGGCTTGCCAGCTCACCAAAGGCCAGGAACCAATCCCGGGTAACCGCCCCAATCAGCGCTGGCAGGGCGCATCCACGCCACCGCGTCCAGCACGAACGATCGACCGTATTCACGCCGCCGGCTTCGCCGCGGCGATAGACTTCGTTGCCTCGATCCCCGGTTCAAAATCGGAAAACTCCGGCACCCGGCGAGCCAACCGCGCCCGCTTCACCCCCGCCTTGACAAACTCCTCGATATGCGCCGGCACCAGATGCAGCCGGCCCAAATCGCGTGTCAAAGTCTGCTGCAATCGGCGACGAGTGAAATCGTCCTGAATACCGAAACGATCCAGATACAGCTCCAGAATCTTCTGCTTCTCCTCGTCGCTCGGGAATCCCATCCGGACATGCGCATCGAAACGACCCGCCCGTTTCGCCAGAGCCTCATCGATCGCCTCCGGATGATTTGTCGTTGCAATAGTAACAATATCGCCATACGCTGAACCACCCGACAATACTTGCAGCAGCTCACCGGTCACATCGTCCTTGGCGACCGACGCAAACGGATTCTGCCGGCTTTTCGTCATCAGATCGAGGTCCTCGAGAATAACCACCGCCGGCGCCAGCATCTGCGCCAGGTGGTAAACCGAACGAATGTGCTCGACCGCCTCGACGATGATGATGCTGGCCTCGCCCGCAATATCGTTAACAAAACATTCTATCGCCGTCGATTTACCATCCCCCGGCGGACCCGACAACAAAAGACCGCGTTTGATACTTAATCCTTCCGCCTTAAGCATATCGCGATCTCGAATCGATGCCGCGATGAAATCCAATTCCTCCCTGGCCCGCACGTGCGGAATGATATCATTCCACGATTTCTCGGAAATTCGTGATCGCACGGTGCGCAGGTCGCGATTGATCAGCACCACCCGGTTCTTGAACGGATTCGCCTGCCGCAACAAATCCCGAATCAGGGCAATAACCGCGGCCTCA
>JAQGHW010000013.1 GCA_028291505.1 Rhodopila sp.
CAGCGGTCGTGTTCCCCCTCGCTGCGTTCGCACAATCTCACTGCGCGCTGCCGGCGGCGGTCGCAATGGCGGCTGAAGCGCCCATCCCGATACCCCCGCCCATCGCGGTTGGTGGTCCGCCGGTTCCATTGATGCCGACGGCTGCGCCAAGTGCGGCTTCGTCGGCGCCCCCGCCCATTCCGCTGGCCCCTGCCGTGAGCACTTCTGTCATGGCTCCGAGTGCCAATCAGGGTGGGGCGGCCGGTTCGGCCGACATCAGGTCGATACCGGCATTGGTCCATATTGCCGCCGCCGGCGCTTCGCTTGCCGATCTCGGCACTTCGCACGGGCTGCGCACGGTCTACGCGCGCAACGGCGGCCAGGTGATGGTCTTTGAGGTTGCCCCTGACGGTCAAGCGACCGTGGCTGGGTTGATGACCGACCTTTCGGTTGATCAATTGAAGGCAATGGGCGGCGAGTCTATCATCGAGCTTCCGCCGCAGCATGGGCTGCGGGCGTTATTTCTACGCAACGGCCCGCAGTTCCAGGTTTTCTACGCCAGTCCGGACAATCAACGGGTCATCCCGGGTGTGATGTGGGATGCGGCTGGCAAGGATCTGACGCGGGATCAGGTTTCCTCTATCCCGGGAACCGTGCCGACCGTGACGATCGACGCCGACATGCCGGCCGGCGCGACACCCGCGTCGGCGGCGTCGGCCGAGACTGGCGGTGCGTCGCTTCTGGCCGTGGCGCAAGGCACGACCCACGGCAGTATCGGGAATGCGTCGGCGCCTGAACTCTGGATGTTCATCGACCCGCAATGCTCGTTCTCGGTGCGTGCGATGCAGGCGCTAGGGCCGTTCATTGCGGCCGGTAAGGTCCGGCTGAATGTGATACCGCTGTCGATCCTGGACGGGGAGGACAATGGGCTGAGCACGCGCAGCGCGCTCAACCTGGTCAGTCTACCTAGCGACCGGTTGGTCGCCGCCTGGGAAAGCGGCCAGACAAGCGGTCCGGCGGCTTCCGATGCCGGGACGCGGCTGCAGGGCAACATGGCGGCCGCGGCGGCGATCCATCTCCAGGGCACGCCCACATTCGTTTGGCGCAAAGTCGACGGGACGGGGGGCCGGTTGGATGGTGTTCCGCCCGATGTTGGAAGCCTTATCGCCGCGATCGGGGGTTGAGGCGATGGACCCCGATCCTTCTGGGAAGGGCCGCAAAGGGGAAGAGGCGGCGAAGCCGTCGTTCTTCCGGCGTAACTGGCGCCGGGCCAAGTTCGTCGCCGGCGGGCCTTTTGCTTCGGTGGGCGTCAAGGACATTTCGGATGGCGCGCGCCTGATCGACAAACTGGTGGCAGTGCTCCGAAGCGGCCCGCAGGCTGACGCCCGGCTCAAGACAAATGAGGATCGCAGCATTGATCTGATGGCAACGGCGTTTTTGTACGGCATTAGCGTGGTTGAGTTGGAAACAAGGCTGCGTTCAAGGCAGGCTCAGACCTCGCGGGCGGCCTATGCGATGTTTGGTTTGGGATCGCTGTCGCTGTTGTTGTGGTTGTATGGGGCGCTGCAGATTCGGATGAGCAGCGCCCGGCTGTTATCGGCGATCGAGTTTCTACCGTTTTGCACGGCGTTCTTTTTGCTGGCGTTCAAATGCGCCTGGATGAACTGGCAGATCCGGACGCGACGGTTGGACTCGGCCGGCGCTTTCCTGCGGACGACCGAGGCCTTTCTGCCGCGCTGACGCTCAGAAGGTGCCGGGGGGTGCAAACGTGCTTCCCCCGGCCACGCCGGTTGCCCATCCGGCGTGTTCGTAGTCGGGCCGCCCCTGTTCCACCGAAGGATTCGATGGTTTGACGATGGTGCCCGCCCGGTTGATGACCGGCGGCCGCCACGTGGCATTGGCTTGGCCATAGGCGGCATAGGGATCGTACTGCGGATGCTTAACCGGCGGGGCGGGCGGGGCATCGTAGTCACTGGCGGATTTGACGTTGGGAGGGGTCGAGCACGCGGCGAGGCTGAGCAGCAGCAGGCCGGTGAGGGTGAAGGCTGAGCGCATGATGGTCTCCGGTTTGAACGGAGCCACCATGCGACAGAGCGGCGCGAACCGCGGACGCTGTTAGCCGCGGTCCTTGAGAAGCTGGTTGATCCTTGCTTCTGCCCGGTTCGCCCAAGCCTTGAGGTTGCTATAGTTCAGTTTGTAGTCGGCCAGGTCTTGGCGCAGCCGCGCGTTCTCCGCCGCGAGCGCCTGATTCTGTGCCCTAAGCGCGTCCTCAACTGTAGCAGCACGGCGCCTACGGAGCAGGGTGGCAACTGTTTCACTGGTATGCCGTTCATGATCGGCCGCCATCCTGCCCAGCTGAAACCAAGCCCAGCCGCTGGGACCCTGAGCCTCTCCGTCATCGTCCATCATCAGGCATCCTCGTCAGCAGGCGGCTCCATGTCCGTCGTTGCACGCAGAGTAGAGTCCATACCACCTTCTGGCCTATCGGTGGAAGAAGCGTTACCTGCCGGGCCGGCAATTGCCGCTGCCGGGGCCGCCAAGCGACGGTTTGGTTCTCCACTCACTTGGCCCTGCGCAGCCGCCGTAGCGCCGTCCTGAAGACCCTTACTAATCGTGGTGAGCGTGCCGCCCACTCCAACTAAGGCGGCGTCTTTGCTGAACTGGTCCATATCCACGCGACCCGCACCATGGAACCCAAGTAGCCGCGGCACGTGATGCGGTACGAGGGAGATCATTCTGAACGACACCATGGCCGCAACCACATGCGTCATGACGAAGATCGCCAGTAGCACCACGACACCAAGGACGTTAGTGACGATCCAACCGTGTTCCAGCACGAAGCCGGCGGCGAGACCAAAGGTTTGCCTGATCAAAAACGAGATGGACGAGAAAATAAAATACCCGAGGAACAGCCCGAACAGCATCAACGTCGGCCGGAACAGGACGTTGAACAGCAGCGCGTAGCCCTCGTTGGCTCTGCCGTGGAGCCCTTCACCCTGCATCGTCATATGTGCCAGCATCCAGAGCGGCACGGCGATCACGGCCTCGCAGACCAGGATGAGCCAGCCCATGACGCCTGCCATCCACATGACCCAGGGGATCATTGGGAGCACGAATGCGATTGTCAGCCCTGGGATGAGCAGCCCCATCAGCAGCATCATGATCGGCGTGGCGAGGAAGTTCACGAGAAAGTGAGCGGCGACCGTCAGCCCGGCCCCGGCGAAGTTCAGCGTCAGGATCTGGAACGCGGTGGTGGCTGTCGAGGCGGTCCCGGAGGCCGCCAGGCCGGCGAGGCCCATCGCTGCCACCGCCACCGTCACCATGGTGTTGCCGAGGGTCATGAGGGCCGAGAACGGGTCGGTCCATTGGTTTCCCGAGGGGGCGATGGCCGTTTGGAAGAGTTGCAGAACGTAGTCGTTGAGGTGCATCCGCCGGAACAGCTGCTCGATCACGCCGGAACCGTCCTGCCCGGGCGTCGCTCCCGAAAACAGGTCGCCCTGGCCGCCGGGTTGGTTGAGCCCGTCCTGCGTCGCGACGTAGTTCGACAGGGTGGTCATGAAGGCGGCGGATGATTGGACGAGTGGGGCCAGATCGCTGGAGAGGGATGGCCCGAAGCCCTTGTAGCTGGGAGGCGTGATCTGCGGGACGCCGCTGAGCAGTGACAAGGTCTGGCCGTTCAGGCGAGCAAACTCGAGGTAGTAGGAGCCAGCCCCTGACCAGTTCAAAGCCTTGATCTGGGTCCAGTTTTTGTCCGACTGGGCAAGTTTGGCTGCCCCACCCGTTGACAACGATGCCCGGAGTTGTTGCGTGACGGTTTGGGCGGCATTGGTCAGCTGGGTGGTATAGTCCCGGGTCGCGTTGGTCAGGATACCCATCAAACCATTTAGGTCAGACGCTTTTCGGTTATTGAAAAAATTCGTGGCGATCCCCTGGACCGGGCCGGCGATGTCGTTGTTGAGCACGGTCGTCAGCGCCTGTTGTTGGATAGCGGCCTGGTCCACGCTGATGCCGGCGAGATTGGTGGCGCCCTGGAGGGGCGCGGCGATGGTCACCGTGCCGCATGCGGGCGACGATCCGACATTGCCGACCGAAAGGTTATACCCCAGCACGGTTTCCTGGCCGCCGGTTGCGCTGCCAATTGTCATGGGGGTTGGCTCCGGCACCAGCTGTGATGCCGAGGTGGTGGTATTGGAAGCGGCGTTCACCAAGGAGCGGCAAAGCTCATTTTCGATCAAGCCGAGAACGATGGTTTCCGTTCCTGGGGTCATGGGCTGTGCCACGACCATGGCGTCCGGTCCAATCGCCTGCACCGCATTGGTGTAGACGGCCTCGGCCATGCCGATGCCCCAAAGTGCGACCTGAACGACAGCCGCCTGCCCGACAGAAAATCCGAGGGTCGGTACCGGGAACATCATGACTGCGGCAAAGCCGAGCCGGACGATGAACATCCCGGTCATGTTGCTGCCGAGGATGCGTGCCGTCTCCGCTCCGCGGTGGATCTGCATGATGGTCGAATAGGAAAGAAAGGCCATGGCGATCGCCGCCACGAAGCCTGTGAGTTCGCCGATCATCTGGCCGATGACGGTGGTCTGGGTTGCCGAGACGCCGCCGGTCCCGGAGATCGGGAATACGTTTCGGATCACCGTTGCCGCCCAATCGTTGGTTGCCGGGGTGAGGGCCGCCCAACTGACATTGAAACCGCTGCCCGGTGCGGGGGTGGTCTGGGCGAAGGCAGGCACGGCTAACGTGGCCAACAAGACCACCAACATAACGAACCAGGAACGATACATGACATCCTCGCAGGATTGATACGGCTGCGAGGATGCCGTCCGTTGGAGCGAACATTGCGATGAATCTAGGGGGTGGGAGAGGGGTTTGCGGAGGCCCGGGCGTTGCGTTCGGCCGAGGGGGTGAAGACTGACTTTACGGCTTCCACGGCGCGATTGAGAATCTCGCGCAGCTTGTCGCCGAGGTCGTCCACGACGCTCTTGCCATCCTGCTTACTTGGAATGATGGAGGCCGCTTTGCCGATCTCGGCGTCCATCTTCTCGAAACGTGCGTCTAAGGTGGCGGTGCTGTTCTGTCGTGCGCCGATTGCGACCACGGCAGTGCGATCGGCGCCATATTGCTGCAGGCTGCCGGCCATCCTGTCCCAGGCGGCGGCGGCGCCCCGTTCCATCACCAGGTCGGCGTTGAACTGGGAGCGCAGGCCGGCGAACCGGCCGCCCTCGCGCATTTCGGACAGGACGGCCGGCATGCCGCCCGGTTCGGCCTTCGCGGCGTCCTGAATTTTGGTGAGGATGTTGGAGCCGGGCCCGCTGGCGAACGCCTGCAGGGCATCGAGGGCGGCCCGCTGAGACTTCTCCGCGCCCTGGATGGTCACCTCGTCGCGGCGTTGCTGGAACGTGTTCTCGTGGCGATCGGCGCGATCCGCGACGGAGGT
>JAQGHW010000067.1 GCA_028291505.1 Rhodopila sp.
GACTGAAGCGGGTGGCTGAATATGATCCGGAAGGGATCACCTATCGCCGTGACGGACGTCAACTTTCCCTATGTCTCCCGCACGGTTCGGACGCTGACCGGCGAGAGCCGACCAGGTGGTCTCGATCACCGCGAGCGGACCGTCGCTGGTGCGCCGGATCCGCAGGGTCTATTCGATGTCGCAAATGGGCACGGGGAAGCGAAGCATCGCCTCGGTGCCGCCCAGAAGCAGTGACTGTCGCCAGATGACGTCACCTTCCAGCACATCAGCAAGGTCGCGAACGATAACGCGACCCAGGCCGCAGCCCGCCGCGAGATCGTCCGGGCCCACGCCATCATCGGCGACAAACAGCACGCCCTTCTGGTGCGTCCGGTCATGGCATAGCCGGATCTGGACGATGCCTGTTTGCCTCCCGACAAAAGCATGACGCAGGGCATTCACCACAAGCTCCGACGCCGCAAGGAGCAGAGCTCGGCGCACCTCTCCCGCAAGTAATAAAGGCTGTAGTTCCAACGACAGAACGACGGCGCCGACAGTATGACCGAAGATCTCCACCAGACCGCCGGCGATGTCGCTGAGGTCCTGGGCGCAGGAGCGCGGACCCGAGTCACGAGACAGGTCAAGGTTCTGATACGCGGCCATCAACGCCTTGGCGCGCCGGATCGTTCTGAGACGATTGTTCCAATCGATACTTCCGCTGTCGAGCAGTCGTTCCAGGTCGATGGCGAGATGCTGCAAGCTGGCGGCCCGGTGCATTGCCTCTTCCGCCCAGACAGCCTGCCGATTGAATCCTTCCGTTTGCAACATGGCGCAGCTCCGGTGAATGTTCGTTGGGCCTGGTCTTGGTCGACCTGCTGGGCATCCGCCGATTGGTTCATTCATTTCCTGGCAGCAATCATGCTGCCCATGGCGGCAAGGGTGCAGAGGTGAGCTAAACCCAGTGGCGCATTCTATTGGAGAGGATCTTCCGCTACCTTGACGCGCGTCAAGGTCCGGTCGGATTCCGTCATGCGGCTGAATGACATCTCCGTGTTTGCCAGCCAGGAATGAACCGAGAACATCGGCCCTGCGGCTAAGAGCCTTGAACAGGTGTTGCAATAATAATATTAAAATCGACCGCGGTCAACGACACGGGGCCGGGCATCGGGTACTTCGCTCAGGCATCAGAATTTCGACTGCTGCTGAACTGTTTGCAATCGCAGAGAAAGGGCACCCGCCATATGGCCAGCAACCGCGCTGTTACATTCATGGGAAGGAGCAAGATGGCGGTCCGCGATGCCGGATATCCCAAACTGGCCGATCCCCATGGCCGCAGAATCGAGCATGCTGTCATCCTGAAGCTCGTAACGACCGATATCTGCGGCAGCGACCTGCACATCTACAACGGCCGCTTTTTGACGCGCCTGCGGGGATGTGGCTAACGATCTCGACCCCGGGATGCTGGTCAAACCACTGAGCCGTCCCTTCCGCCGAGCGATCCGCCAGCACGTCGACCACCTCTCGTCGCTCTAAGTCCACAACGATCGTCCCGTAGCTGCTGCCCTTTCGCCAGCTCCAGTCATCGATGCCGACCACTCGAACGGCAGTGGCTTCGCCGCGCTCAGTCTGATGGCGTTTGAGCTGCCGCAGAATGAGGACAGAGCATAGGTTGTTAGCTGAACAACGCTAAGCCAGAACGAAAAGTGGATTTGGACTGTCCGCTCCCCCGTCCGGTAATCAACTTGTCCGCCTACTCGTCGTGCGGCAGCATTTCCGGACATTCCGGAGCGTGACTGCTCAACGATCCTTTGGCGGACCGGCGCCACGGCTGATGTCCTTCGGAGCCATCCGACCCAACAAATATCTACATGGTTCGCAAATGTTCGCCTTCAGCGTTGTTTAGCTAACAACCGACGCTCTGTCCTCTACGAGGCCGAATATGTGAACGGGTTGTGGCACTGGGATGCGCACATAGGCTCGCGCAAAGTGCTGACGCCGCGCGGCGAATGGCGAACACCGATCTTGTTCGGCGTGCTCGACGACCGGTCACGGCTGGCCTGTCATCTGCAATGGTATCATTCCGAATCGGCAGAGAACGTTGCACAGGGCTTGTCGCAGGCGATGCAAAAGCGCGGCCTGCCGCGCGCCGCCATGAGCGACAACGGAAGCGCAATGACGGCGACCGAGATCAGCGAAGGCCTCGCCAGGCTCGGCATCCTTGAGCAGACCACGCTGCCGTATTCGCCATATCAAAATGTGGCGCCCCCAAATATGTGGCGGATTGTTTTTGGATGACCATGGACGGCCAATCTTCCGATCTTAGCGCCACATAACTTCCGCCGAATGATGGTCGATCATCCAAGCTGGAGGTCACCATGTTTGAGGCGTTGTTCAAGATCCGGCAGTGGTCGCGCGTCATTGCCGCGCTCCACTGGAGATGGAGAGGCGGCGGTTTCTCGAGGATTGCAGTCGACAGGGCTACAGCGGCACGACCCTTGATCGGATTGCTTGGGTTCTGATGGCGGTGGCGGAAAGCATCGATTTCGATCGCGGTCTGATCACTGAGCAGGAGATCGAGCAAGCAGTCGCCAAGCGTGTTTCGCCGACTCGGCCTGGCGATTCTCACGCGTTGTCGTCACGCAAGCTCTTCATGCGCTTCGCGATACGCTGGCTTAGGAGCATGGGGCGTCTTGAGGAACCGGCCGATGAGCGGCGTCTCGCCAAGCAAGTCGACGCCTTTGCCCAGCACATGCGTGACCAACGGGGCCTTTCGCCCGTCACCGTCGCAACCCACTGCGAACGGCTGGCGTGGCTGTTCGATGGACTTCGCCCGCCGCCTGCCGCGCTGAAGGAGGTCTCGCTCGCCGATCTCGATGCTTTCATCGCGACTATGCATGCAAAGGGCTGGGCACGCACATCGTTGGCTGCCTTGGCGCATTCCCTGAGAAGCTTCTTTCGCTACGCCGAGGGCCAGGGCTGGTGCGCCTCAGGGCTCGCCGCCGCGATTGACTCGCCGCGGCTCTATACACGGGAACGCCTGCCCGAAGGGCCAGCCTGGCAAGATGTGCAGCGCCTGATCGCCAGCGCGCGTGGAGACAACTCCGTCGATATTCGCGACCACGCGATCCTGTTGTTGCTGTCGCTCTATGGATTTCGGCGAGGGGAGGTCGCAGCGCTGCGCCTGGATGACCTTGACTGGGTGGGCGAAGTGATCTGCGTCACCCGGCCCAAGCAACGGATCATCCAGCGCTATCCACTCCTGCCGGTCGTCGGCGAGGCGATCATCCGTTATCTTCGAGACCGACGACGCTGCTTTCACCCACAGATCTTTCTGGCCGTCGATGCTCCCATCCGCCCACTGTCTGCGGCAAGCATCTCGGCAATGGTGAGAATGCGCCTGAAAGCGGTCGGCATCGACTTGCCATCCCGTGGCGCCCATTGTCTGCGCCACGCCTGCGCAAGCCATCTCCTCGCCGCAGGCTTCACGTTGAAGCAGATCGGCGATCATCTTGGCCATCGAAGCGTCAACTCCACGCTGAGCTACACCAAGATCGATCTCAACGGTCTGCGCAAAGTCGCCGATCTCGACCTGGAGGGGCTGCTATTGGATAAAATCAGACGGATGAGTCCGACGACTTTGGCGGATTTCTGGGGCTCCAGAAGAACCCGGGTGGGTACTAAACGTCGGATTCTATCCACTATGATCCTCTCCTCTATCGTTTCCAGCTATATCGCCCACAAGCGAGCCCTGGGTTGTCGATTTGGCACCGAAGGGAATTTGTTGAAGGCTTTCACGAAGACCGTCGGAGACGGGCCGATCACCGAGATTGAACCATCGTCTATACTGGCTTTCATCGCCGGCAAGGGTCCGCCGACCGAATATTGGACCAAGAAGTATCATGTTCTAACAGGGCTTTATCGGTTCGCCTTTGCTCGCCACCTTGTCAGCGCCCTACCGTTGCCAAAGCGGATCCCCCAGATCACGGGCCCGGCCTTCGCCCCGTACATCTACTCCGGGGCGGAGTTGCGGCGCTTGCTCAACGCCGTTCCCGCCGCCTGTGCCGGTCGATGGCGACGTCTACCGCACCTTGCTCCTTTTGCTTTACGGCGCGGGCCTGCGGATCAGTGAAGCCCTTGCTCTCAACACTTCAGACGTCGACCTCGCAGATGCGACGCTGCGGATCCGTGAGACAAAGTTTTTCAAGACCCGCATCGTCCCTCTTGGGACCGATCTCACCAAGGTCCTGACCGCGTACGCCGGCAAGCGGAATGCCGACATGGCGGCCAAACCGGACGCGCCGATCTTCTGCTTCAGAGACGGCCGTCGCTTCAGCCGATCTGCCGCCCAGGGCGCGTTTCGTCGTCTTCGCGCGTCTGCGGGCATCTCAAGGGATGGAGGCCCTTATCGTCAACCGCGCCTGCATGACTTGCGCCATTCCGCGGCCGTCCATCGCCTGATTGCATGGTATCGAAAGGGAGCTGACCTCCAAGATCTGCTGCCGAAGCTATCAACCTATCTTGGTCACGTGGATCTCTCCGCGACGCAGCGTTATCTGACCATGACACCAGAATTACTTCGCGAAGCAAGCCTTCGCTTTGAGCGCTACGGGTTGGAGGCTAGCGATGACTGATCATGCCTCCCTCGGGCCTTGGGTCCGTCGTTTCCTGCTCGAGTACCTGGTGAGCGATCGCAACCTCTCGATCAACACCCAGAGAAGCTACCGCGACATGCTGACAAAGCTTCTCCCCTATGCAGTGAGCCACCTCGGAAAGCCTGTCGACCGGCTCGCCGTTATCGATCTTGGGCCCGATCTTGTTCGTCAGTTTCTCATCTTTCTCGAGCAGGAGCGACACTGCAGTACCGCCACCCGTAACCAACGTCTCGCCGGCATTCACGCCCTCGCGCGATTCATCGGCGAAAGCAGTCCAGAGCATGTCGAGTGGTGCGCGCAGATCCGCCTGATCCCTTTCAAAAAGGCGACACACGCGACCATCACCTATCTTGATAAGCCGCAGATGGACGCCATTCTGGCTTCACCAGACCGCAATACGCCTCAAGGGAGGCGGGATTACGCGTTGCTGTTATTTCTATACAACTCCGGCGCTCGGGCGAGCGAAGCGGCGAACCTCAGGAACGGCGATGTCGACTGGCATAGTCATTCTGTCCGGCTGCTGGGCAAAGGCAACAAGCAGCGAACGTGTCCACTTTGGCCGATCACCGTCGAGCAACTCCGGCTTTGCGCTGGCCGCCGCGAACCGGAACAACCTGTGTTCCTCAACCGTAATGGCCAGCCGGTCACTCGGTTTGGTATCCACACTCTTGTCGAGCGCCATGCATTGAAGGCTTGCACCGCCGCACCGTCTTTGACCGACAAGAGGGTAAGTCCTCATGTGATCAGGCATACCACCGCGACACACCTGCTACGGGCAGGCGTCGACATCAATACGATCCGAGTTTGGCTCGGACACGTCTCGCTCACCACAACCAACATCTACGCCGAGACTGATCTCGAGACGAAGGCTCGAGCCCTCGCCACATGCACGCCCGACGCTGAGGCGGGCCCCGCAACAAAAAACTGGAGAGCTCAGCCGAGCCTAATGGAGTTCCTCCGCTCACTTTGATCTTCCGCTATTATGTGGCGTTGTTTCGGCTCTTTGCCTTCAGCAGCGATGCGTGGGAGCCGGCCGCCACATATTTGGGGGCGCAACATTTTGATAGGGGCTGTACGGTAGCGTAGTCTGATGAAGGATGCTGAGCCTGGCGAGGCCTTCGGTGATCTCGGTCGCCGTCATCGCGGCGCCATTGTCGCTCATCGCGGCGCGCGGTAGGCCGCGCTTCTGCATCGCCTGCGACAAGCCATATTCGCTGCTGATTCGGACAGATACCATTGCAGATGACAGGCCAGCCGCGAACGGTCGTCGAGCACGCCGAACAGGATCGGTGTTCGCCATTCGCCGCGCGGCGTCAGCACTTTGCGCGAGCCTATGTGCGCATCCCAGTGCCAAAGCCCGTTGACATACTAGGCTTCGTAGCTGCGCACTTCGCGCGCCTCGAGCCGGGCCACGGCAGTCAGCGCGCCTTCGGTCTGACGCGTCGTCATCGGGCGATACTTGATCAGTCCGTGGGCGGCCAGGAAGCGCCGGACCGTCGCGTACGACGGCACCGGGCGCAACTCGGACCGGGTCTCGGCCAAGGCGACGAGATTCTCATGATGCAGCTGGGCACTCCAGCCTTTGTGGGCGCTATACTGGGCCAGCAGGGCCTGGCGCAGCGGCGTGGTCATCGACACCTGCTCGCCGGCGTCCTGGCGCCGCTTGCGGCGCAACACGCTGACCGGGTCGTGCCGCTCATTACGCGCACGGTAGAGCCATCGTTCCAGGGTGGAGACGCCGAAACGGACCGGCTCGCCGGTACTCGGGTGGCGCCATTCCCGTGCTGCCAGTTCCTCAAGGGCCGCACGCAGCGCGCCCTTCGCCGGCGGCGAGGCGAGCAACTGGCCAACCGCCGAGAAGCGCAGCTGCGCCCAACGTTCATGCACCCGCGATCCGCCTCGCTCCGCCACGTTCGGCCTCCAAACAGAACGAGCTGACGCTAAGCGCCCTCGCCGAGGGACGGCGACGCGCATCCTCTGCGGATTGGCGGCGCCCGTCAGAAAGCGTGCATCGCCGATGCACCGCCGGTCAGCGGAGCGAGGAACCGCAGCAAGGCGCTGAGCTTTTGTTCGATGCCACCGGCGAAGCGGTCGAGTAGCGAGACCGGCAGACCGGCAATGTCGAGCGGCGGAGCCAGGGCGGCCTTGGCGACCGACGCGAAGGGTCCATCCGTAAAGGTCGAACGCCACCAGGTGCGCCAGCGCGCGAGAGTTCGCCGATCGATCCCCGGCATGGCCGACAGACGCGCCAGGCGTGCCGGCGTGGTCCCGAGCAGCATCGCCGAGATCAACGTCACCACCGTGGCGAGGTAGACCTTGCGCCCGAGAAAACGCAGCGATGGCGGCGTCGTCCGCTTGCGGCAGCCGTCCACCGCACAACAGAAGCTGAAGCGCTCGGCATACTCTCGGCCTACGCCACCCGGACCGCCGCGTGGCTTGCGGTCATACGATGCCGAATACAGCGCACCACCGCAGAGCCAGCACCGTGCGGTCCG